>JAUPLV010000277.1 GCA_030836725.1 Pseudomonadota bacterium
CGCAGCTTATGTAGAAAATGTGCTGCATTTTCTCTGTCGAAAAACCAACTTCATAGGTTTTGTTGTTCTGTTCCGTTGCCATTGCTGTCCACCTTTATCGCTTTACCGAAAGACCAAAACTTTTTTGATGCGGCTTCTCCGCATCCGTGCGCGTTTTCCAGCGAAATCTGGCATTCACGCAGGCGCTAAACCCGGCTGGCCGTCCGCCGCATCGCTTCCGCCGCCAGCCGCATCGCCCATTTCACCGGCTGCGGCAGCGGCGCGCCGCCGTGGTCTACGGCCGTCTGCGCATGCTTGATCTCATCGATCTTCATCTGCTCGACCACGGCACGGCTCCTGGCGTCGGCTTCCGGCAGTTTTTTCAGGTGGCCGTCGAGATGCGCTTCGACCTGGCGTTCGGTTTCGGCGAGAAAACCGAGGTTCCATTTGTCGCCCAGCATCCCGGCGACGACGCCGAGGCCGAATGCGCCGCCGAACCATAGCGGGTTGAGCAGGCTCTTGCGGCCACCAAGCTCGTTGATGCGCGTCTCGCACCAGGCAAGATGGTCGGTTTCCTCTCGCGCTGCCTGTTCGAGTTCGGCACGTACCTGCTCATTCTTCGCTGTGAGTGCCTGGCCGGCGTACAGCGCCTGGGCGCAGACTTCGCCGACGTGGTTGACGCGCATCAGCGCGGCGGCGTGCGCGCGTTCGGTCTCGCTCAGGTCGGCTTCGGGCCCGTTGCCGGGATAGGGGCGCCCGGCATGCGGGCTGGCGAAGACGGTGCGCAAGCCAAGGTCGAAGGTGGTGATGAATTGGTCAAGTCGGTTCATGGCGTCGGTCTTTCGTTATTTTGCGTTCCACTCAGTAAATCCATCGTCCGTCATTGAGGCACATCGCGGTGCGGCAATCCAGCCCGTTCGAACCTGCGTAACTGGATTGCTTCGGCTGCGCCTCGCAATGACAGGCATGGGCGCGTTCCGTGTTGGCGAAATCGCGGTCGATTATTTCACGTAGTAATTGAAATTGGCATACGCCGCTTCGGCGACCTTGAACCACTGGAACTGGGTGTCGCGGAACAGCTTCCAGGAACGGTAGATGGCGGCGAAGTCGGGGTTGGTTTTAGCCTCTTCCTCGTACAGCTCGAAAGTGGCGCGGCGCGCGGCAAGCATCACGTCCTTGGGGAACGGGTGCAGTTCGACGCCCTGCCCGGCCAGCCGCAACATCGCGGGCGGATTCTTGGCATCGTATTGCGCCAGCATCATCTGGTTGGCTTCGGCGGTGGCCACTTCGAAGGCCTGGCGATATTGCTCGGGCAAGGCTTTCCAGCTGCTCTGGTTGACGTAGAAACTCAACTGCGGCCCGCCTTCCCACCAGCCGGGATAGTAGTAGTGCCTGGCGATCTTGTGGAAACCGAGTTTTTCGTCGTCGTACGGGCCGACCCATTCGGCGGCGTCGAGCGCACCGCGTTCCAGCGCGGGGTAGATGTCGCCGCCGGGCAGGGTCTGCGGCACCGCGCCGAGCCTGGCCATGATCTGGCCACCGATGCCGGGGATGCGCATCTTGAGTCCTTTGAGGTCGGCCATCGACTTGATCGGCTTTCTGAACCAGCCGCCCATCTGGGTGCCGGTATTGCCGCCGGGAAACTGCACCACGTTGTACTTGGCGTAGAGCGCGCGCAAGGCCTCAATGCCGCCACCGGCGTACATCCAGGCGTTCTGCTGGCGCGCTGTGAGGCCGAACGGCACCGCGGTGTCGAAGGCCAGCGCGAGGTTCTTGCCGACGTAGTAATAGCCGGCCGAGTGGCCGCATTCGGCGGTGCCGTTGCCGACGGCGTCGAGCACCTGCAGGCCGGGCACCAGTTCGCCGCCGGCGAAGACGCGGATATGGAATTTGCCGCCGGTGAGCGCCGCGACCCGCTTGGACAGGGTTTCCGCCGCGCCGTAGATGGTGTCCAGACTCTTGGGGAAGCTCGACGCCAGCCGCCAGCGGATGGCCGGCAACGGGCTTGATTCCACGGGCGCGGCCTGCGCCGGGGGCAGCGGCAGCATGGCCGCCACGCCGGCGCCCGCCAGGAAATCTCGTCTTTTCATGGATTCACTCCGGTTTTCCCCGATTATACGAGCCGCAAGAGCAAACCGCCGCGTGTTAAAATCCGCGTTTTTCCAGCCCTGCCCCACTGCCATGTTCAACCGCCAAGACACCCTCGCCAAGACCGATCCCGACCTGTGGGCGGCGATCCAGAAAGAAGACCAGCGCCAGCAGGATCACATCGAGCTGATCGCGTCGGAAAACTACACCAGCCCGGCGGTGATGCAGGCGCAAGGCTCGCAGCTCACCAACAAGTACGCCGAGGGCTATCCCGGCAAGCGTTACTACGGCGGCTGCGAATACGTCGACATCGTCGAGCAGCTGGCGATCGACCGGGTGAAGGCGCTGTTCGGCGCCGAGGCCGCCAACGTGCAGCCCAACTCCGGCTCGCAGGCCAACCAGGCGGTGTTCATGGCCTTCCTCAAGCCCGGCGACACCATCATGGGCATGAGCCTGGCCGAAGGCGGCCACCTCACCCACGGCATG
>JAUPLV010000278.1:0-1431 GCA_030836725.1 Pseudomonadota bacterium
ATCTGAGCGAAATGGGTGTGACGATTGGGCGCAATCAAGTGCTGGCGGATTGCCTGCAGGAGTTACACCTGGCATTGACGACCTTCCGCCAGCATGGATTTGCTGGATTGCGCGAAGACTGGATGACGCTGGATGCCTATGCAGGCAAAGCGGTGGCTCTGCTGTTGCCTGATGCGCGCGGTGTGCAGGGGATGGCGGCGGGCGTGGATGAAAGCGGGGCCTTTTTGCTGCGCGATCAATATTCGAAGCTGAATGCATACAGCAGTGGCGAGATCAGCCTGCGCCTGGATGGACGCGCACGATGAGCACACGCAGAGTACTGATCGACGCAGGCAACACGCGTTTGAAGTGGGCGCTGACGGAAGGCGAGCGCTGGCACGCACACGGCAGTCTGGATTATTCCGACCTGTCGGCATTGGCGCCGCTACTGGCAAAGGCGGACGCGAGCTATATCGCCAGCGTGGCGCGCGCGCAGCATGAAAATCTGATCACCAGGCTGCTGGCGCCTGGTGTGGTCACGCCCATATGGTTGCAGGCGGAAGCGCGGTTTCTGGATCTGCGGAATAGCTACGACAATCCCCGGCAATTGGGAGTGGACCGCTGGATGGGCCTGATTGGCGCGCGTCAGCGCACGCAGGCGGCGACACTGGTGGTGTCGGTCGGGACGGCGATGACGGTGGACGCCTTGTCGACGGAAGGCGTGTTTCTTGGCGGGTTGATTGTGCCGGGTCGTGCCATGATGCAGCAGGCATTGCGACAGGGTACGGCGCGCGTGGCCGACGTGGCCGGGGCCTGGCAGGATTTTCCACGTACCACGGCAGACGCCGTGGAGAGCGGAATCGTGGCGGCGCTGTGCGGTACGATTCAACAGCAACATGCACGCCTGGCCGAGATGGCGGGCGGGTCACCGCACTGCTTCCTGACCGGAGGCGATGCAGAAACGCTGTTGCCGCATCTGTCCGTGGCGGTGGAACATGTGCCCGCCCTGGTGCTGGAGGGAGTGGACCGCGTGGCAAAAGAGGGCAAGACAGAATGAAATGGACGACATGGGCCTTGCTGGCCGCCAACCTTGCAGTCGCGGTTTTTTTCATTGGGCGAGACTTCTGGCCACAGGCCGCATCGGATCAGTCCATGCCGATGAACGTCGACCGCCTCAGACTGCGCAGTCAGGCAGGGCCCGAGGCACGGGTGGAAACATCGGCGCCGCGTGTCGCGAAGGCGGAGGCCTTGTGCGTCGAATGGCGCAGCCTGAATCGGGATGAATATGCGCAGGCGCGAGAACAACTCAAGGCCATGGCCGGCGAGCGGGTGATGTCCTTCACCGAAGTGCCTGTGGAAACACGGCACTGGGTGATTTTCCCGCCCTTGCCGAGCCCGGAATCAGCAGCAGCCAAACTGGACGAACTGACGGCCGCAGGCTTGAAGGACGTA
>JAUPLV010000278.1:1441-2551 GCA_030836725.1 Pseudomonadota bacterium
GTAATCAGGGACGGTGACTGGCGCAATGCCATTTCGCTTGGCCTGTATGCCAACGACGAAGCGGCCCGCCGCCGCGTACGCGAAGTCGAGGACAAGGGCGTGCTCGGCACGCGTATCGAGGTGCAGCCGCGTCAGGGAACCGACTTTTATTTCGTGATTCGCAGCGAAGACCCGGACGCCTTGAAGAGCCTGGGCGAGATCAAGCAGGCGTATCCCAACAGCCGACAATCGCGCGTGGCTTGCCCGTCATAAACCGCGCATCACGTAGTGAAGCGCGATGCCGCCGAACACCGCCGCCCCGAACCAGGTGTTGTGCAGGAAGGCGCGAAAGCATTGCTGTGGATCGCGGTGCCGGATCAGCCACATGTGGTAGAGCGCAATGGCAGCCGCAACACCCAGTCCGGCATAAAACGCCGCGCCCAGCGCCCGCTGCAGCCCGATCCAGGCCAGCAATCCCAGGGTGGCGCCATAGCACAGGGCAATGGCGGCGAGGTCGAAGCGGCCAAACGTGATCGCCGAGGTTTTAATCCCGATCCTGAGGTCGTCTGCACGGTCGACCATGGCGTATTGCGTGTCGTAGGCAATCGCCCAGAAAACGTTGGCCGCCAGCAGGATCCAGGCTTCCATGGGCACCTCGCCCCAGAGCGCGGCATAGCTCATCGGAATGCCGAAGCCGAACGCGATGCCGAGATACGCCTGCGGAATCGCGAAGAAGCGCTTGGTGAACGGGTAGCTTGCGGCCAGAAACAGGGCGACGACCGACAGCCCCAGCACCAGATTGTTCAGTGGCAGAATGAGCAGGAATGCCAGCAGGGACAGGCCCGCCGCCAGCAGCAGTGCCTCCTTCGGCGACACCTTGCCGGCGGCCAGCGGGCGTTCGCGGGTGCGCGCCACGTGCGGGTCGAAATCACGGTCGGCGTAGTCGTTGATGACGCAACCGGCCGAGCGCATCAGCACGGTGCCGAGAATGAAAATCCACAGGATGATCCAGTTCGGATGGCCGTTCGACGAAATCCACAGCGCCCACAGCGTCGGCCACAGCAGGAGCAGGATGCCGATCGGCTTGTCGAGCCGCATCAGCCTTTCGTAATGAGTGAACCGTTCCGCCAG
>JAUPLV010000279.1 GCA_030836725.1 Pseudomonadota bacterium
TGCGCCGGCAGCGGCAAGACCTGGCTGCTGGTGTCGCGCATGCTGCGCCTGCTGCTTGCGGGCGCGGCGCCTTCGGAGCTGCTGGCGATCACCTTCACGCGCAAGGCGGCGCAGGAAATGACCGACCGCCTGCATGAATGGCTGCGCGTGCTGGCGCTGGCGGATGACTCGACGGTGCGGAAATTCCTGCTTGATCGCGAAGTGGCGGAAAGCGAGATCGATGCGCTGCTGCAGCGCGCGCGCGGGCTGCTGGAAACGGTGTTGACCGCGCAACCGGGGCCGACGGTGACGACGTTCCATGGCTGGTTTCTCGATCTGCTGAAACGCGCGCCGCTGGAAGCCGGGCTGCCGTGGGGGGCGCCGCTGCTGGAGCGCACCCGCCAGCTGCAGGACGAGGTGCGCGACCGCCTGCTGGCGAAGTGGGCTGCGGAAGGGTCGCCGCGAAGCGGCGGGGTACCCGCCGGCGTACTCCTTGCGGGTGCAGGGTCGCCCGAGGGTGAAGCCCTGCTGGCGCTGCTGGCCGAAATCGGCGAGCACAATCTGCGCGCGTTGCTGAAACATTTTATCGATGCCCGCGCGGAGTGGTGGGCGTATACCGACGAGGCGCCCGACCCGGTAGCCCATGCGCTTGAACAGCTGCGGCCCGGCCTGCCCCCCGACCTGGACAGCGACCCGGTGGCGGCTTTCTGGGCCGACGAGGTCATGGCGGCGCGGGTGAAGCGGGTGGGTTATGCGCTGGAGAAGGGCTCGAAAACCGAGCGCGAGCGCGCCGCGGACATTCTGCTGAGCCCGACACTTGACGCGGAGAGCGCCCATGCCAGCCTGATGACGCGCCTGATGACAGCGGGCGCACGCCGCAAGAAGCAGGCTACCAAAGAGCTGGAAAAGGCGCTGGGTACCGAACTCGACTCCTACCTGCGCGACCTCGACACGCTGGAAACCGCGCTTGAAACCATCACCGCGATCCAGACCGACATCCGCATCTGGAACCTCAACCGCCACGGCCTGCTGCTCGGCCACGCGCTGCTTGCAGGCTACCAGGAAGCCAAGGCGCAACAGGGAGTGATCGACTTCAACGATGCAGAATGGCTGGCCTGCCGCCTGTTGCGGAGCGAGGAGCACGCACCGGGGCTGGCGCTGAAGCTGGACGCGCGCTACCGGCACCTGCTGCTCGACGAGTTCCAGGACACCAACCCGCTGCAATGGCAGGCTCTTTCCACCTGGCTGCACGAAGCGCGCGCGGCCGACAGCGAAATGACCGTGTTCATGGTGGGCGACCCGAAGCAGGCCATATACCGCTTCCGCCGCGGCGAGGCGCGGGTATTCACCGCGGCGGCGGCTTTCCTGCGCGCGCATTTCGATGCGCCGCTGTTCAGCACCGACATGACGCGGCGGCTGGCGCCCGCCGTGGTGAAGGCGATCAACCCGGTGTTCGCGGGAGTGGACGGCTTCGCCGCGCACAGCCATGCCCCTGAAAACGCCGCTCGCCCCGGCGCGCTGCGCTGCCTGCCGGTACAGGTTGATAAAGCCGACGCTGAAGCCGCCGAAGGCCTGCCCCACACGGGGGCTCCGATCCACTGCGCGGCCTCCGGCCACGTGTGGAGTCGTATGCGCAACCCGCTCACCACCCCGCTACAGGAAGCCGACGACCGCGCCGTGCACGTGGAAGCGCGGCAGTTTGCACAGGTGTTGCGCGGCGAGGTGCTGGGCCGCTGGGGGGTGGCGGACGAAACCGGCGCCCTGCGTCCCGTTCGTCCCGGCGACGTGATGGCGCTGGTGCGAAAGCGCACCCACCTGCACCTGTACGAACGCGCGCTGGAAGCCGAGGGCATTCCCTTCATCACCTCGCGGCGCGGCGGCCTGCTGCACGCGCTGGAAGCGCGGGACGTGATCGCGCTGCTCGAAACCCTGCTGCTGCCGCACGCCGACCTGAAGCTGGCGCACACGCTGAAAAGTCCGATCTTCGGCTGCGGCGACGACGATCTGCTGCGGGTGTTCGCACCTGGCGCATCCGGCGACACGCGCGGCTGGGAGCGGCTGATCGCACTGGCCGGGCAGCCGGACTGCGCCCCGGCGCTGGCGCGCGGCGCCCGACTGCTGGCGCGCTGGCGCGCGCATTGCGGCACGCTGCCGGTGCACGATCTGCTCGACCGCATCTACTTCGAAGGCGATGTCGAAGCGCGCTACGCCGCCGCGGCGCCCGCGGCGATGCGGCCGCAGGTCGCGGCCAATCTGCGCGCCTTCATGCAACTGGCGCTGACCCAGGACGCAGGACGCTATCCGACGCTGGCGGGCTTCATCCGCGAACTGGCTTCGCTGATCGACGATGCCGACGCCGCCCCCGGCGAAGGGCTGGCGGCCGACGGCGAAAACGCAGTGCGGCTGCTGACCATCCATGGGGCCAAGGGACTGGAAGCGCCGGTCGTCTGGCTGCTCGGCGGCAGCGACCACCCGAAAGGCGACAGCTACGCGGTGCTGGCGCCGTGGCCGCCCGAGGCGCCCCGCCCCGCGCATTTTTCCCTGTTCGGCAGGCAGGAAGACCGCGGCGC
>JAUPLV010000280.1 GCA_030836725.1 Pseudomonadota bacterium
TGGCCTTCTCGAAATCGTCCATGTCGACCAGGCGCTTGTTGCCGCGCGCCGCGAACAGGGCGGCTTCGTTGACCAGATTGGCGAGATCGGCGCCGGACATGCCGGGGGTGCCGCGCGCCAGGATATAGGCCCGCACGTCCGGAGCAAGCGGCACCTTGCGCATATGCACCAGCAGGATCTGCTCGCGGCCGCGGATGTCGGGCAGGCCCACCACCACCTGGCGGTCGAAGCGCCCCGGACGCAGCAGGGCCGGGTCGAGCACGTCGGGACGGTTGGTCGCGGCGATCACGATGACGCCGGTCGTCGCCTCGAAGCCATCCATTTCCACCAGCAACTGGTTCAGGGTCTGCTCGCGCTCGTCATTGCCGCCGCCGAGGCCGGCGCCACGCTGACGGCCGACCGCGTCGATTTCGTCGATGAAGATGATGCAGGGCGCGCTCTTCTTCGCCTGCTCGAACATGTCGCGCACACGCGCGGCGCCGACGCCGACAAACATTTCGACGAAATCCGAGCCGGAAATGCTGAAGAACGGCACCTTGGCCTCTCCCGAGATCGAGCGCGCAAGAAGGGTCTTGCCGGTTCCGGGCGGCCCCACCATCAGCACGCCTCGGGGAATATGTCCGCCCAGTTTCTGGAATTTGGAAGGGTCTTTCAGGAAATCGACCAGTTCGGCCACCTCTTCCTTGGCCTCGTCGCAGCCCGCCACATCGGCGAAGGTCACCGGATTGGCGTTTTCATCGAGCAGCCGCGCCCGGCTCTTGCCGAACGAGAATGCGCCGCCCTTGCCGCCGCCCTGCATCTGGCGCATGAAGAAAATCCAGACGCCGATCAGCAGCAGCATCGGGAACCAGGAAATGAACAGGCTCATCAGGAAAGACGGCTGCTCCTCCGGCTTGGCCTCGAACGAGACACCGTTTTTCAGCAGGTCGGACACCATCCACGGATCGCTCGGCGCGTAGCTGGTGAAACGCTGGCCATCGCTACGCTCGCCCTTCAGCACGTTGCCCTCGATCACCACCTTGGTGATTTGCTGCTGGCGCACCTCTTCGATGAACTGCGAATACGGTATCTGCGTCTGCGTGCTGCGCTGCGCGCCAAACTGGTTGAACACCGTCATCAGGACGACGGCGATGATCAACCAGACGGCGATATTCTTGGACAAATTGTTCACTTTCACTCCTCGGTGCCAAGTACAGCACGTTCAATATAGGTGCAGCGCATTTAAATCATTCTAAGCCTGCTCATGCGGACTTGTCACGGCGCTTGCCTGCGACGCGACAGGGCGACGCCCCAGCAGATAAACTTCGGTGCTGCGGTCACGCGAGGCATCGGGTTTGCGGATCAGCACCTGCTCGAACGCCCGCTGCATCCGAGCCCGAAAATCCTCGAACCCAACACCCTGGAAAACTTTGACGAGAAAACAGCCATCTGGTTTCAACCAGTTCACGGCAAAATCGAGCGCCAACTCGCACAACTCGTATTGCCGTGCCTGATCGCTCAACATCACCCCGCTGATATTGGGCGCCATATCGCTTAAAACAAGGTCGACCCGCCCGGATTTCAGCTTTTCTTCCAGCCAGGCCAGCGCCATCGGCTCGGTAAAATCGCCTTCAAGGCTGTCGACGCCGGGAATGGCCGCCATCGGCAGAAGATCGATCGCCAGCACCCGGCCCTGCCGCTTCATTTTCTGCACCGCCACCTGACACCAGCTGCCGGGCGCGGCGCCCAGGTCCACCACCGTCATGCCGGGGCGCAGCAAATGATCGCGCTTGTCGATTTCGAGCAGCTTGTACGCCGCCCGGGAGCGATAACCGTCCTGCTGCGCCTTTTTGACGAAGGGATCGGTCACGTGCTCATGCATCCATGCACTGCCCGATTTGGTTCGCTTGGGTTTCTGCGCCATGTCTATCCGCTCTATCGGCTACAATCCGCGCTCGGTTTTAAGGAAAAAGCATGAAAACACTCACGCCCGCGCAACGACAATATCTCAAGGGCCTGGCGCACAACCGCCAGGCGGTGGTCATGATCGGCAACCAGGGGTTGACGGCGGCCGTATTGAAGGAGGTCGATCTCGCGCTGACCGCGCACGAACTGATCAAGGTCAAGGCCGCGAGCGACGAGCCGGACACCCGCCGCGCCTGGATGGAGGAAATATGCAGCACCACTGGCGCCGCGCCGGTGCAGCAGATTGGCAAGATGCTGGTGATTTATCGCGCTGCGGCCAAACCCGTCATCGCCCTGCCCGGCTGATTTCCGCCCCTCGGGGTTTATCGCGCCAGCCCCGAACGCCAGACCAGCAGCAGCCCAAGCATGCTCTGAATCAGGTACAGAATGCTGGACACCCCGTGCCAGCGCGCAAAGCGGTCGGCAAACACGCTTTGCATCACCGCGTGCGGCATGGCCTGATCCTTCAGGCTCTGCATGATCGGCTGGATGCCGAACAGTCCGATCAGCGTCAGCGCCAGGATCAGCGCCACCATCCAGAAAAACAGCGTTTTCAGCGCCGCGCCGCCGTCACGGGCGATGCGGTAGATCAGAAGATAGGC
>JAUPLV010000281.1 GCA_030836725.1 Pseudomonadota bacterium
CTGTTCTAAGTGTGGCCTAACCCGGCGGTGCAGGGGACGCTGCGCGATAAAGCCGCGCAGCGCCCCCTGACCTTGAACGTTAGCGGTCATCATGCGAACAACCGCGCCTGGGCAAGTTCACGCTCAATGCGTTTCACGGCCCCTTCAAAATGCGCCGGGTCTTTTTTCGAGCGGGACGCGCCAAATGCGGCGCGCCCCTCAATTTGAACATTAGGCGTTAACGCCTCGCTCATTGTGGGAATACGGCGCTTCTACTATTTTTAATGCCTTGATTGCCAAACGGCTTACGGCTATCATTCAACCATGAACGCCAAAACTAAAAATTTTCTTCGCGGCGCGGGAAGCGTGATGGACTTAGCTCCCGCGCGCAACCTGCTTCAGTTGGTGCCACGTCGTAGCGCTGCTGAGCGCATGGCCAGCCATTTCAACCATGTCGGCGAGTCTGTTAGCCGCGCTTGCGGTTCGTTCGCTGATAATGGCTCGACCCCAACCACAAAAGCAAAAGCAGCCTAAGAGCGCCGTCAGTACCGCCAACGGCGCGGTTACTACGTCCGGCGCAAATCTAGGCGCAAACGGCAACAGCAAACCGGTTGCACAGTTCCAGCAATCCACATTTTCTGGCCCCATGCCACCCCCTTCGGTTCTTGAGGGATATGAACGTCTTGTCCAAGGTGCCGCTGAACGAATCTTGGTTATGGCCGAGTCAGACGCGAAGCACCAACAAGAAATTGAATTCGCAGCTTTGCGTGCGGCGGAAGCCGAGATAAAAAGAGGCCAGCTTTTTGGTTTTGTAATTGGCCTCACCGCCCTTGCGGCCTCAATGTTGGCGCTGGCTATGGGTTCTCCTGCTGTTGCTGGAGTCATTGGAGGCACTACGGTCATCGGCCTTGTCTCTGTCTTCATAGTTGGTCGCGTCGTCAAGTCCGATTAATCTACCGTTGCCACAACTTGCCGTCTAACCAATCATGATCCCCTGGCACGCCCCCGAGGATGAAAGCCTCCCGGGAATGTGCCATGCTTGAAGTTGGGAAGGCGACGGGCGCGAGGTCGAAAAACGTTTGGCGGTCACACCCCGTGATCTAACCGGACCCGTCCCGGCCAGTCCGCACCCCCGACTGTTCCACGCACCCTGTGCGCAGGACGCACGGTAAAGAGGCCCGCGCCGATGTTCGACGCGAGGCGAAACTGGCCGGACTACCCGCCGTCTTCCCTGTCTCATTGTAACCATGGGAGAACGATCATGGAAATCCTCCACAAACGTGTCGCCGGCATCGACGTGCATCGCATGAAGCACGTCGTCACCCTGCTGGTCGAGGGTACAGACGGCCAAGTTACCAAACAGACCCGCGAATTCGGTGGATTCAAGCGCGACCTCAAGGCGCTGGCCGAGTGGCTGCGGGAAGCAAACATCGAACTCGTCATCCTGGAGAGCACCGGCATCTACTGGAAGAGCGTTTACGCGCATCTGGAGAACGCCGGTCTGCTGGCCTGGGTGGTCAATGCCCATCATGTCAAACATGTCCCCGGGCGCAAGACCGATGTTGCCGATTCGGAATGGCTGGCGCAGTTGGGGCGCTACGGCCTGGTGCGCGGCAGTCTCATCCCGCCGCGCGATTTGCGCGAGCTGCGTCTGGTATCGCGCTACCGCAAGAAGGTCGCCGACCAGTTGGCTGCCGAGAAGAACCGGATGCACAAGCTGCTCGACGACGCCGGGATCAAGCTCGGCGGCCTGGTTGCCGACATCAACGGCAAGGCGGCGAAGGCCATCGTCGACGGCCTGATCGACGGCCAGCCGCCGGAGAGGCTGATCCTGCTCGCTGGCCGTCTCAAGGCTCCCAGGGACGCCTTGCTTGCCTCGCTCGACGGCGACCTGTCGGCGCGGCACATTCTGCTGCTGAGCGAATTGCGCGCGCATGTCCGCTATCTCGAGGAGCGCCTGACCAAGCTCGACGCCTACCTGATCGGCGCCATGGCCCCCTATGAATGGGCCTTCAAGCTGTTGCAGACCTTGCCCGGCCTGGACGAGGTCGGTGCCGCCATGATCCTGGTCGAGATCGGCGACGATCTTGCCCGCTTCGGCTCGGCTGACCGCTTTGCTTCCTGGGCCGCCTTGTGTCCGGGCAACCACGAGAGCGCCGGTAAACGAAAAAGCGGCAAGACCCGCAAGGGCAATACCACGGTACGCTACCTGATGTGCGAGGCCGCCAACGCGGCACGGCGAACGATGACGGTGTTCAAGGCGAAATATCAGGGATTGGTGGTCCGGCGCGGCCACAAGAAGGCCATCGTGGCCATTGCCCATAAGTTGATCCGCACCATTTATTTCATGCTCACCCGCCGCCAGGCGTATCGCGACTCGGGGTTCGATTACGCGGCAGCGAATGTGAAAAAAAATGCTCCTCGCTGGCTCAAGGCACTGAAACGCTTCGGATATTGGCCCGAAGCAACTTCCGCCTAAGTGGTCGGCTCGCTTCACTCTCTTCCCTTCCAAAAAAGGCAGGGCGGCCTCCTTTTGTCTGGATGTCATTGGCTTTCACGGTAA
>JAUPLV010000116.1 GCA_030836725.1 Pseudomonadota bacterium
ACACCGCCACCGATGGCAGCGGCACTGCCCATGCGTCCGGAGCCGGCTTCGTCATGCCCGCTGCGAACATCACCCTTTACGCGCAATGGTCTGCAATTCCGGTTGTCGATGTCTACACCACGATCATGGCGCCCGCCAGCGGGGAAACAGGCAGCACCGTCGAGGTGACGGTGGCCTTCGGCAATCAGGGCGCGAACCCGGCGCAGAGCCTGACCTACACGCTTTCGCTCAGCCCCGGGCTTGAGAACGTCGCATGCACCGGAGCCGCAAGCTGCTTGTATGACCCCGTCAGCGGACAGCTCGCGCTGACCGGCCTGCCGGCCACGCTCGATCCCGCGGCGCTCCTGTCCCTGGCGGTGCGTTACACCATGCCGGCAAGCGGGCCGGTCGGGGTGCATAGCGAGATTGCCAGCACCTCGGTGGAAACCCTTCTCGACAACAATATCGCGTCGGCCGAGACGCTCGTGGCCGCAAGCCTCTCGGGCGCGCTGACTTTGACCAAGACCGCCTATCTCGGCCATGACATCGGCGCAGGCTGCCCCGGCGCCAAGGAGTTGGTTTATGTGAACAAGGATCGCCTCCCGGTTGCGGTGACCTGGTGCTTCAGCGTAACCAACACGGGTACGGCACGACTGGATCAGCCGGTCTTCAGCGATGCGGCCCTGGGTGTGACGCCTTCCAGCCAGGCTGGCATGATGCTCAAGTCGGGGGTCTTCCCGCTCGCGCCGGGTGAGACCGCCGTCTGGTATTACGAGGAGGTGCGCGACATCAGCCTGGTGAACTTCGCCGATTTGGAGATGACCGTCGTCGATGGAAGCGGCAACCCGGTGCCCGGCGCGCTGCCCGTCCTCGGGCACGACACGGTAGCCACAAACTTCGGCTATGTGTTCGACCCTCCATTCGGCGTCAAGACCGGACAGATCCAAGGCCGGGACGTGGTGCGCTGGACGATGGTATGGGTGAACGACAATGTCATCAACGCCGACGGCGTGGTGATCACCGATCCGCCGCCCGTGGGGATGACGATGCTCGGAGCCCCGACCTGCACGCCGCACGGAATCACCACGGTCGATTTATGTACCTTCGATCCGCCTGACATTTCCTTCCCGCGCGGCCGGGTACGGGTGCTCGCCAACTTCGGCCCCGACTTCGGCGTCACCCTGGGAACCGTCAACCAAGCCCCGAACCGGCTGGAGATTGCATTCGATGTTCTGGTCGATCAGCCAGATCGGGAGCAGAGCTTCGCCAATCAGGCGCGTGCCGTATGGACGCAGCCGGCGACGGCAGGGGAGCCGAACCCGGGACCTTTCGAGTCCCTCACGTACGACCTGACTCAGCTGGAAGGCCTCGATCCGGCCACCGTTCCGTCGGACATCGACCCTGGCGTGTTGCCGGTCGAATCGCATGTTCGGTTCATTCCCCCTGTTCCGGTTCCGGTCATGGGTTCGCTGGGCCTGCTGCTGCTGGGTGGATTGATGGGGCTGTTCGGGCTGGGCGCCGTGCGGCGGCGTTCCGCCTGAAGCAGGCAACGTGAAACCGCGATTTTCGGGAGGGAATCAGTCGAGAAAGGGCGGCTTCAGGGAAACGCCGAACGATTCCGTCATAAACGACCTGGCGGCCGCTTCCGACTGAGCTATCTGTCCGCTACCTGTTCACCGATTCGATGAAGCGTTCGCGGATTTTCAGGATCTCGGGCAGTTCCCGCAGGAACACCTCGACCAGCGCCGGATCGAAATGCCTGCCGTTGTTTTCCTTGATCAGGTCCACCGCCGCATCCACCGTCCAAGCTTTCTTGTAGGGGCGTGCCGAAGTCAGGGCATCGAACACGTCGGCCAGCGCCGCGATGCGTCCGGACAGCGGAATCGCCTCGCCGGACAGCCCATTTGGATAACCGCTGCCATCCCACTTCTCGTGGTGGGTCAGCGCGATCTCGCGCGCCATGTGCATGATGTCGGAATCGTCGCCGTCGAGCAGCTTCGCCCCGATCATGGTATGCGTCTTCATGGTTTCCCACTCATCGGGCTCGAACTTGCCGGGCTTGAGCAGAATGGCGTCCGGTATCCCGATCTTGCCGATGTCGTGCATCGGGCTCGCATTCAGCATCAGATCGCAGTCGGCCTCGCTCCACCCGATGGCCCGGGCGAGCAGGGCGCAGGTATGGCTCATGCTCAGGATGTGGTAGCCGGTTTCCTCGTCGCGATACTCCGCCGCCATGCCCAGGCGCTGCACCACCTGCAGGCGGGTGCGGCGAAGCTCCTCGGTGCGCGCCCGCACCATCTCCTCAAGCACCGCCTTCTGGTCGTGCAGCAGACGATGCGCCAGCTGCGCGTCGAGCAGGTTGCGAACCCGCATCAGCAATTCGTTGCGGTCGAAAGGCTTGGCGACGAAATCGCGGGCGCCGCCGGCCAGCGCCCGCAGTTGAAAGTCCTTGCCGTGCTGGGCGGTGAGGATGACGATGGGCGGCAGCAGCGGATCGTTCAGCGACTTCAGCTGATCCATCACCTGAAAACCATCCAGATGCGGCATGTTGATGTCGAGCAGGATCAGGTCGGGCTGCGTTTCACGGTAACGGGCCAGCACCTCGCGCGGGTCGGCCACCAGCACCAGGCTCTGGTAGCCTTGCCCCCGAAGCATCCGGTCCAGCAACTTGAGGTTGGCCGGCTCGTCGTCGACGACGAGAATGCTTTTTTCCTTCTGCGATTCGTTGCTCATGCTTCGCTTGTAGTCCTGTCGGGCAAATAACGATCGAGTATGCCGAGTAGCCTGGAGATGTCGACCGGCTTGGTCAGATAATCCGCGAACCCTTCCGCGATACCGCGATCGATGTCGCGCTGCATGGCGTTGGCGCTGACGGCGACGACGGGAATGTCGCAGGTGCGCGCATCGGCGCGCAGATAGCGCAAGGTATCGAAACCGTCCATGCCCGGCAGGCCGATGTCGAGCAGGATGAGGTCCGGGTGCTGTTTTCGCGCCAGTTCGATGCAAAGCTCGCCGGTGTGAGCGTCGATCAGGCTCAGGTTTTTACGGCGTCCGAGGATCCGGTGCATCAGCCTCAGGTTGGCCGGATTGTCTTCCACGCACAGCAGGGTGCGCTGATTCGCCCCGGCTTCCACGCTTGGCGGGTCCATGCCGGATTCGCCGGTCATGTCCAGCGGCGACCGTGCCTGAGGCAGTTCGATCCAGAACGTGCTGCCGACGCCGTGCGTGCTCTGCGCACCGATCCGGCCATCCATCGCCTCGACCAGGCGTTTGCTGAGCGCAAGGCCGATACCGGCGCCTTCAATGCCGGAATACGCGGTTTCCAGCCGCTCGAACGGCTGGAACAGGCGCGGCATGGCTTCGGCGGCAATGCCGATGCCGCTGTCCCGCACCGAAATTCGTACATGATCATCGTCGGTGATCCGGCAACTCACCTTGATCGAGCCGCCTTCGCGGTTGTATTTCACCGCATTGGACAGCAGATTGATCAATACCTGGCGCAGCCGCAGCGGATCGGCCGCCACCGCGCAGCCGCAGGTCAGGTCCGTCATCAGGGTGATGCCGTGCTGGGCGGCCAGCGGCCGGATCGTGGCGATACAGGATTCCTTGATGGGTTGACAGGCCACCGTTTCGATCTGGATATCCCCAGATGGCCGCTCTCGATGCGCGAAAGGTCCAGCACCTCGTTGATCATCTCCAGCAGATGGCGGCCGGCCTGCAGGATCTCGCGCACGCTCCCGGTCTGCGCTTCTTCCAGCGGCTCGGCTTCGAGCAGTTGCGCGAAGCCGAGAATCGCATTCATGGGCGTGCGCAGTTCATGCGACATGCGCGAGAGGAATTCGGTCTTGGCCAGATTGGCCCGCTCGGCCTCGTCGCGGGCGCGGATCAGGGCGGATTCCGCCGCCTTGCGCGGGGTGATGTCGTGAACGAAGGCATAGAACAGCCGCTCGTTGCCAAGGTCCAGCAGGGTGACGTTGACCTCCACGTCGAGCAGGCTGCCGTCCTTGCGCCGATGGCGCGTGTCGAAGCGATCCTCGCCCGCCCCCAGAATCGTCTCGATATGAGCGACGACATCCTCCGGACGTTCGTTCGCCTCGATGTCGGGAATGGTCAGGGCAAGAAACTCGGCCCGGTCGTAGCCCAGCATCGAACAATAGATGTCGTTGACGTCGATCATGCGGCCCGTCAGGTCGGCGATGAAGAAGCCATCCATGGCCGCATTGATGATCGACGCATTGCGGATGTTTTGCGCCTCCATCTCGGCGGTGCGTTCCATGACGCGCTGCTCCAGCTCCATGTTGAGTTTGATCAGCGCCTCTTCAAGTTTCCAGCGTTCGGTGATGTCCTGCACCGTGCCGTGCGAGCGCAGGGGCTTGCCGTCGGCGTCGAACTCGGTCTCGCAGCGTTCTTCCACCCACTTGATGCGGCCGTCGGCCATACGCAGCCGGTGCGTGATGACATAGGGCCTGCGGTCCGACAGCGACTGCACATAAGCTGCATTGACGATGTCGCGATCCTCTGGATGGATGGAGTCGAGAAAGGCTCCATAACTGGCATCGAACCGGCTCTTGTCGATTTCGAACAGGGTGAATATTTCGTCGGTCCAGATCAGCGTGTCGCTTTCCAGTTCAAGCTCCCAGCTGCCCACCTTGGCGATGCGCTGCGCCTCGTTCAGGCGCATTTCGCTGATGCGGGTTCGCTCCTCGTTCCGCTGGCGGTCGGTCACATCCAGGCCGATGGCGAGCAGGGAGACGAGGTTGCCGTCGGCATCGCGCAGCGCCTGGTTGCTCCATTCGATGTCGCGTTCCTTGCCGTCGCGGGTGACGATGGGGTTGACGTTGCCGGGCTTCAGGGTGTCGTGCGAGGCTTGGCGAAACAGCTCGCGAATGCGATCCCGGTCGCGCGCCGGCAGGCAGCTGTCGAACCATTCCCGGCCCTTCAGATCTTCAATCCGATAGCCGGAAAGACGCTCGAAATAGGGATTGACGTACTCGACGAGGCCGTTTGGATCGAGCACCAGGATGATCACCGGCGCGGTATCCACCAGGCCGGTGGCGAAGTCGCGCTGTTGCTTCAGGAGCGCCTCGGCATGTTTCCGATCGGTGATATCGACCGCGATCCCCAGCAGATGGGTCTGCTCGCCAGCGGCGTTGTATATGCCGCTTTTGCGCGTATGCATGATGCGGATTTCGCCGTTTCGCGCCTGGACCGGTTCTTCCGCGATATCCAGCGGCACGCCGCTGGCAAGCACCTCGCGGTCCGTGGCGACAAAAAAGTCGGCCTGCTCGGGCGGGAAGAGGTCGTGGTCGGTCTTGCCGAGCACCTCGGCCTCATCGTGGCCAAGCAGTTCTTCTCCGGCGCGGTTGAACAACTCAAACCGCAGGTCGCTGGCGCGCTTGATGAACACCACCGCCGGAATATGCCGGATGATGGAAGTCAAAAACGCTTGCGAGCGCAGCAGTTCCCGCTGCACATGCTTGTGCGCGCTGACATCCACGAACCAGCTCATCATGCAGGCCGGCTGGCCGCTGCTGTCGCGCACCATATGGGCCGACAGTTCCAGTTCGACGCTGGAGCCGTCCCGGCGACGCGCCTCCAGTTCGCCCTGCCAGCGGCCTTCCTGCCGCAGGGCCTCCATCACGGCCTGGGCCTGTTGCGACCGAGCCCAGAAATCCAGCGGCGAGCGGCCCAGCGCGTCCGCGGCCGAATCCAGCTGCCACAGGTCGACGAAGGCCTGGTTCACGTAGGTGAGCTTGCCCTCCAGGCTGGACATGGCGATGGCGTTGATGGAGGAATCGATGGCCGCCTGGCTGACGCGCAGCGACTCGGTGGCGCACGCGCGCTCGGTGATGTCGGTGATGACATTGGCGAACGCCGCCGGCGCGCCGTGCTCGTCGCGAATCAGAAAGATGTTCTGGATGGTATGCCAGACCCTGTCGCTGCCCGATACGAGCTTCAGCTCGCCGGTCCATTCGCCCGTGGCTTGAACCTGGGGAATGATCTCGTCGCGCAGCCGCGCCGCTTCGTCGGGCGGGAAATAATCGAAAAACGAATGTTCGACCACAGCGCTGGCATCGGACAGGCCGAGCAGCCGCAGCAGGGTGGCGTTGGCGTAAATGATCCGGCTGTCCAGCCGCGCCATCCCGATGCCGTCGGTCGAGGCGTCGGCAAGCCGCCGGAAAATATCCGGACTCAGCCCGGCCGGGCCATGCATTCCGCTGTCGTCTGATACTTGAGTCATGGCCTTGTCCGCACTGCGGGTTACGCATCAATAGTAGCGGATTTGAGCATGGCGCTCACGGCCTTGTTGAAATGCCGGACATCGAGCGGCTTGGTGAGGTAGTCGGAAAATCCCGCCGCCCTGCCACGCTCGATATCGCGCTGCATGGCATTGGCGGTGATGGCGATGACCGGGATATTCTTGAGCAGTGGGTCGGCCTTGAACACTTCCAGCACCTGGTAGCCGTCCATGCCCGGCATGTTGATGTCGAGCAGAATCAGTTCGGGGCTGCGTGAACGCGCCAGTTCGATTCCCAGTTCCGGGGTGTGGGCGGTGAGCAGGTGGACGTGCTTGCGGTGGCCGAGAATGTTCGCCACCAGCCTGATGTTGGACGGATTGTCCTCGATATAGAGCACGATGTGTTTCGCGTCATCGGGACGTGTCGCCGCTGCGGTGCGATCGGCGAGTGCGTGCTCGATGCCGTGATCGCGATCGGGCATGGATTCGAGCGGCAATTCGATCCAGAAGCGGCTGCCCACGCCCAGTTCGCTCCGTACGCCCACCGACCCGCCCATCAACTCGGCCAGGCGGCGGGTGATGGTCAGGCCGATGCCGCTG
>JAUPLV010000282.1 GCA_030836725.1 Pseudomonadota bacterium
TCTCGTTGATGGACAGGCCCATCGCCACGCGCATGAAGAAGGCCTGCGGCAGTTCGATGCGCGACTCTTCGATGTGCAGGAAATAGCGGTCGTACAGGGTCTGCAGGCCGAGGTAGCCGAACTGGTAGTCGCGGCCGGCGTCGAGCACTTTGGCCAGACGCGCGATATCGAACTGGCCGAGCTTCTCGTCGAGCAGTTCGGCGGCGATGCCCTTCTTGATGTAGTCGGGGAAATACTCGGCGTAGCGGGCGCCCATCTGCGCCTGGGTGACGGCCTCGCCCAGCACTTCGTGGCGGATGGAATTGAGCAGCAGACGCGCGGTGACGAAGGAATAGCCGGGGTCCTGCTCGATCATCGAGCGCGCGGCCAGCACCAGCGCCTTTTCGACTTCGGCCATCGGGACGCCGTCGTAGAGGTCGCGCAGCACGCTGTGCATGATCGGCTCGGCCTTGACGTTGTCGCCGAGGCCGGTGCAGGCGTCGGCCAGCAGGCCGGCGAGGCGCGCGGTGTCGAGCGGCTTCTTCTGGCCGTCCTCGATCACGTGGAGCTGGATTTCGGGGACGCCGGCGGCCTTTTGCGCGGCGCGTTCCTGCGAACGCTTCTCGCGGTACAGCACATAGGCGCGCGCGACTTCATGCTCGCCCGAGCGCATCAGCGCCAATTCGACCTGATCCTGGATGTCCTCGATGTGGAAGGTGCCGCCGTTGGGGTTGCGCCGCATCAGCGCCGCGGTCACCTGCCCGGTGATCGATTCGACCAGTTCGCGGATCCGCGCCGAAGCCGCCGCCTGCCCGCCCTGCACCGCGATGAAGGCCTTGGTCACGGCGACGGCGATCTTGCCCGGCGCAAAGCCGACCACCGCGCCGTTGCGGCGGATGATCTTGTAGTCGGCATAGCGCGCGTCGACCGCTGCCGCTTCGGCAATTTCGAGCGGGGGAATGGGGACGGGTACGGCGGATTCGGTGGCGACGTTCAGCATCGATGGGGCTCCTCGGTGGCTAGAGACAAAAAAACTGGGCGGCGATGGCGGCGCGGAAACCACACCTTATCCACAGCTTGCCCGACTCCCGCGCACAGCTTTATTCACAAGATATTGTGGTGCAGGGGATGAATAGGTACAAACTCTAGACAAATTCTAGATGCATGGCCCGGCATGTCAAGCCGCTTTGGGTGGTGTTGCGACAAGTTTTTTTGCGGGCGCGAAAAACCCCATGGCAAATCAAGGCGCTTGCCGGGAACGAAGTCTTGAATTTCGACGCGAGCGCGTCTGGATGCGGGCTGGCGCCGAGAAACGCCCGTGCAGCCCAATGAATGCGTTAAAAATCAGCTTATCAGCAAGTACGAATATGGCCCGCGGCGCGCAAATGCTGCTGAATCTTTACGCGCTTCGCTTTCCCCGCAACAAGGGGAATGGCGTACGCAGCGATCCACGCTCTGCAAGCCCATTCGCCGGCAAGGGCGGCGTCAGGGCCGGGCATCCCGCCATCACCCAAACGTCAGCCCCATCGCTTCCCTCACGTCGCGCATGGTGTCGCGCGCCAGTTCCTGCGCCTTTTCGCAGCCGTCGGCGAGGATGTTGCGCACCAGGTCGGGGTTTTCTTCGTAGTGCCGGGCGCGCTCGCGGATCGGCGCGAGTTCGGCCAGCACGGCGTCAATCACCGGCTGCTTGCAATCGAGGCAGCCGATGCCGGCGGTGGTGCAGCCCGCCGTTACCCACTGACGGGTTGCATCGTCGGAGTAGACCTGGTGAAACTGCCATACCGGACAGTTGGCCGGATTGCCGGCGTCGGTGCGGCGGACGCGGGCGGGGTCGGTCGGCATGGTGCGGATTTTCTTCGTCACCGTCTCGGGGTCTTCGCGCAGGGCAATGGTGTTGTTGTAGGACTTGGACATTTTCTGTCCGTCCAGCCCGGGCATTTTCGAGGCTTCGGTGAGCAGCGCCTCGGGCTCGGCGAGGATCATCTTGCCGGAGCCTTCCAGATAGCCGAACAGGCGCTCGCGGTCGTTCATCGACAGGTTCTGCGCGTCGTTTAACAGCGCCTTGGCCGATTCCAGCGCCTCGTCGTCGCCCTTTTCCTGGTAGGCGGTGCGGCATTCCTCGTACAGCCGGGCTTTCTTCGAGCCGAGCTTCTTGACCGCGGCGCGCGCCTTGTCCTCGAATCCCGGTTCGCGGCCGTACAGGTGGTTGAAACGGCGGCAGATTTCGCGGGTGAATTCGATGTGCGGCACCTGGTCCTCGCCCACTGGAACCCGGTTGGCGCGATAGATCAGGATGTCCGCGCTCTGCAGCAGCGGATAACCGAGGAAGCCGTAGGTGGAGAGGTCCTTCTCGGACAGTTTTTCCTGCTGGTCCTTGTAGGTGGGGACGCGCTCCAGCCAGCCGAGCGGCGTCATCATCGACAGCAGCAGATGCAGTTCGGCGTGTTCGATCACGCGCGACTGCACGAACAGGGTCGCCTGCGCCGGGTCGACGCCGGCGGCGAGCCAGTCGATCACCATGTCGCGCACGTTCTCGTCGATCA
>JAUPLV010000283.1 GCA_030836725.1 Pseudomonadota bacterium
CCGGCATGGTCGGCCTCGGCGGCGCCGCCTTCCCGACGCACGCCAAGCTCTCGGTGCCGAAGCAGGCCAAGGTGCATACGCTGGTGGTGAACGGCTGCGAGTGCGAGCCCTATCTCACCTGCGACCACCGCGTCATGATCGAGGACGGCGACGACCTGGTGCGCGGCATCCGCTACGCCATGCGCGTCACCGGCGCGGTGCGCGCCATCGTCGGCATCGAGGACAACAAGCCGGACGCGCGCGCCGCCGTGCGCGAGGCCATCGGCCGTGCCGGGGCGATCGCCGAGGGCGAGATCTTCGCCGAGCTGGTGCCGACCAAGTATCCGCAGGGCTCGGAGAAGATGCTGATCATGGCCCTGTTCGGCGCCGAGCTGCCCTCGGGCGCGCTGCCGCTGTCGATGGGCATGGTGGTGAACAACGTCGGCACGCTGGCCGCGCTGGGCAAGCTGCTGCCGGCCGGGCGGGGACTGACCGAGCGCGTCGTCACCGTCACCGGCCCCGGCGTGGCGCGGCCCGGCGACTACCGCGTGGCGCTGGGCACGCCGCTGCGTTTCGTGCTCGACCATGCCGGCGCGCCGGCGGGCGATGCCATGGCGGCGCGCCAGGTGATCTTCGGCGGGCCGATGATGGGCCAGGCCATCGCCTCGCTCGACGTGCCGATCACCAAGGGCGTCTCCGGCGTGCTGGTGTTCCGCCACGAGGACATGGCCGCGCGCGAAGGGCGCCAGACCTACCCCTGCATCAAGTGCGGCGAGTGCGTCGAGTCGTGCCCGATGGGCCTCAACCCGTCCACCCTGGGCATGCTCGCCGCCAAGCGCGAGTACGACCTGATGGGCGCCGCGTATCATCTCGGCGACTGCTTCGAGTGCGGCTGCTGCACCTACGTCTGCCCGTCCAACATTCCGCTGGTCCAGCAGTTCCGGGTAGCGAAACAAATACTTCGTGAGAAAGCTCTCGCCTGAGCCATGACCGCCCTCATTGAAATCCGCTCCGCCCCGCACGTCAGCGGCCCGCGCACGGTCGAGAAGATCATGCGCCACGTCGTCTGGTCGCTGCTGCCGATCTGCGCCTTCTACGTCGTCCAGTACGGCATCTCGGCGCTCGCCTCCATCGCCGTCGTCACCGCCGCCTGCCTGCTGACCGAGCGCTACTTCGTGCGCACCGGCACCCAGGCCGGCAGCCTGCGCGACTACTCCGCCGTCATCACCGGGCTGCTGCTGGCGCTGACGCTGCCGCCGGGCTTCCCGCTGTGGATGGGCGCCGTGGCGGGCTTCGTCGCCATCGCGCTGGGCAAGGCGCTGTTCGGCGGCATCGGCTTCAACGTCTTCAATCCCGCGCTGGTCGGCCGCGCCTTCGTCCAGGCCGCCTTCCCGACGGCCATCGCCACCTACACGCCCTCGTTCGTCGCCGGCCGTTTCACCGAGTTCATCCCGTCGTCGCTGGCCTGGCCCTTCATGCTGCCGGCCGGCACCACGGCCTGGCTGCAGTCGAAGAGCCTCGACGCCCTGGCCGGCGCCACGCCGCTGGCGAAATGGAAATTCGACGGCGTGCTGGCCGGCGCCGGCGAGCTGCTGACCTCGCTATCCGGCCACATGGCGGTCGGCCCCTCGCCGCTGCTGATCCTGCTCTGCGGCACCTACCTGGCGGTGCGCCGCTACATGGACTGGCGCATCCCGGCGGCCATCATCGGCAGCGCCGGCCTGACGGCGTGGATCCTGTTCGGCCTCGACCCGGTGCGCTATCCGAACCCCTTCTTCATGCTGTTCTCGGGCGGCCTCATCCTCGGCGCCATGTACATGGCCACCGACATGGCGACCTCGCCGGTGACGCCCAAGGGCATGTGGGTCTATGGCGCGCTGATCGGCCTGCTGACCGTGGTGATCCGCTACTACAGCGGCCTGCCCGAGGGCGTGATGTACGCCATCCTCATCGCCAACGCCGCCTCGCCGCTGATCGAGCGCATCACCCAGCCCACGCCTTTCGGCAAGGGCGTGCTCGGCGGCGCGCGCAAGAGCGCCTCCTATCCGCTCAACCCCGGCTACATCTCGCGCGAGGATGCCGGCGCGGTGACGCCGAAGAAGCGCTTCCTGCGCAACAAGCCGAAGAAGTCGGAACGCCCATGAGCAGCGAACTCCAGCAAGCCCAGGCAACGGCGCAGAGCACGCCGACGGCCGCCATGATCAAGATCCTCGGCCTGGTCTCGGCCATTTGCGGCCTGATCATCGTCGCCGCTTACCAGACCACCCTCGACGCGGTCGCCGACAACAAGCGCGTCGCCACCGAACGCGCCGTGTTCAAGGTGCTGCCAGCCGCGAAGTCCATCGCCGAGTTCGTCGCGCTGCCCGCGGGCGGCGTGCAAAAAGTCGGCGCCGGCGAGACGGTGGCGGGCGCCATCCGCTTCTTCGCCGCCTACGATGGCGACGGCCAGCTGGCCGGCATCGCGGCCGAGGGGAGCGCCAAGGGCTACGCCGACACCGTGCGCATCATGTTCGGCTACCGGCCGGACTGCCAGTGCAT
>JAUPLV010000284.1 GCA_030836725.1 Pseudomonadota bacterium
GTATTCGCGCGATTACCTGCGCCAGCGCGGGCTCTACAAGGGCGAATTCTTCGTGCTGGCGCTGTTCGCGCTGCTGGGCATGATGGTGATGGTATCGGCCAGCCATTTCCTCACCCTGTATCTCGGACTCGAACTGCTGTCGCTGTCGCTGTATGCCATGGTCGCGCTGCAGCGCGATTCCAGCGTAGCCGCCGAGGCGGCGATGAAGTACTTCGTGCTGGGCGCGCTGGCATCGGGCATGCTGCTCTACGGCATGTCGATGATCTACGGCGTCACCGGGTCGCTGGCGCTGGCCGACATCGCGCAGAACCTGTCCGACGGCACCGACCTGCGCATTCCGCTTGTCTTCGGTATCGTCTTCATCGTCGCCGGCCTGGCATTCAAGCTCGGCGCCGTGCCGTTCCACATGTGGGTGCCCGACGTCTATCACGGCGCCCCCACCGCGATGACGCTGTTCATCGGTTCCGCGCCGAAGATCGCCGCGTTCGCCTTCGTCGTGCGCATCCTCGGCCAGGGCCTCGAATCGCAGGTGGCCGAATGGCGCGACATGCTGGTGATCCTGGCGGTGCTGTCGATGGCCGTCGGCAACATCGCGGCCATCGCGCAGACCAACCTCAAGCGCATGTTCGCCTACTCGACCATCTCGCACATGGGCTTCATGCTGCTGGGAATTCTTGCCGGATCGCAGAACGGCTACGGCAGCGCCATGTTCTACGTCCTGGTATACGCGCTGATGAGCGCCGGCGGTTTCGGCATGATCCTGCTGCTGTCGCGATCCGGCTTCGAGGCCGACCAGCTCGACGACTTCAGGGGACTCAACCGCCGCAGCCCGTGGCTGGCTTTCCTGATGCTGCTGCTGATGTTCTCGATGGCTGGCGTGCCGCCCGCCGTCGGCTTCTACGCCAAACTCGCGGTGCTCCAGGCCGTGGTTGAAATCGGCTACGTCTGGCTGGCGGTGGCGGCCGTGCTGTTCTCCCTGATCGGCGCGTTCTACTACCTGCGCATCGTCAAGCTGATGTATTTCGACACCCCGCACGACACCAGCCCGATCGTCGCCGGCCCCGACACCCGCGTCATCATGTCCGCCAACGGCCTTGCCATATTGGCGCTGGGCATCCTGCCGCAGCCGCTGATGGCGGTGTGCGTGCACGCTATCGGCGCGTCATTCTGAATCGGGCATCCGAGCCAGGCCATGCCGGAGCAGACCTGCTCCGGCATGGCCTGGTTTTTTGGACGTCCATGAATTTTTACGCCATCCAGCTGCCGGTGCTGGCGTTCACGGCTGCCAGCCAGCCTGTCTGTCCGTACGGGCTTTTCCATGACATTCCGTGGCAGCGGCGCGGGGGCAGGGTGCGTATTCCGGATGCAAGGCCGGGGGATGGCAAGGCTTGTTGAAGGGCAGGCGATCTCTTATATTCCTGTAAGGGGGGCCGGGACCCTTCGGGGCCGCCCCCCGGCGTCTGCCTGCCATCGCCCCTCAGGAGTCGCGCAACATGACCATCGATAGCAAAAGCCTGCGGCGCATCGAAAAACTCAACCAGATCGGCATCGCCCTTTCCGCGGAGAAGGACACCCCGCGACTGCTGGAGATGATCCTGCTCGGCGCCAAGGAGATCACCAACGCCGACGGCGGCACCCTCTATTCGGTGCAGGAAAATGGCACGGTGAAGATGGAGATCGTCCGCACCGACTCGCTTCAATTCGCGATGGGCGGCGCCAGCGGCAAGGAGATTCCGTTTCCGCCCATCCCCCTGCGCGACCAGCATGGCAACGGCAATCACAACATGGTGGTCACCTATGCCGTGCTGAACGGTTGCACGGTCAACATCCCGGACGCCTACAACGCGCAAGGATTCGACTTCTCCGGCACCCGCGCCTTCGACCGGAGCACCGGCTACCGCTCCACCTCGTTCCTCACCGTGCCCTTGAAGAACCATGAAGGCGACATCATCGGCGCGCTGCAACTGCTCAACGCCCAGGATGACCAGACCGGCGCGGTGATCCCGTTCAGCGAGGAATCGCAGATGCTGGCCGAGTCGCTCGCCTCGCAGGCAGCCATCGCGCTCACCAACCGCCTTCTGATCGACGACCTGAAGACGCTGCTGGAGTCGTTGATTCAGCTGGTCGCAACGGCCATCGATGAAAAGTCGCCCCATACCGGCGGCCATTGCAAACGCGTCCCGGTCCTCACCCTGTTGCTTGCCGATGCCGCCCATCGCGATGGCAGCGCGCCCTTCGCCCATTTCAGCATGACCGAAGCGCAGCGCTACGAACTGTCAATCGCGGCATGGCTGCACGATTGCGGCAAGATCACCACGCCGGAGTATGTGGTCGACAAGGCCACCAAGCTGGAAACCCTCCACGACCGAATCCATACCGTGGATGCCCGCTTCGAGGTACTCCGGCGCGACGCCGAGATCGCCATGCTGAAGAAGCGGCTGGCGATCCATGAAGGGGGGGCGAAGGCCGATGTCGCGGCCATCGAGGAAGAATATCGGCTTGCCGTCGCCCA
>JAUPLV010000285.1 GCA_030836725.1 Pseudomonadota bacterium
CGAGCGCGTCGGCGCGCTTCTTCACGTCGATGTTGGCGCGCTTGAGCGTGTTGTAACACATTGCACAGGAGGTCATGAACTCGCTGGCCTGGGCCTCTTTGACGCGAATCAGGTTAGTCACCGGCGCCATCCGGTGCATGAGATCGTCGGAGGCCAGTGCATGCACCGTGCCGCAGCAGTTCCAGCGCGCCAGTTCCTCGACCTCCACGTCCAGTTCCGCCATCGACGAAACGGTGGAAACGTCGAAGTTCCTGGCGTGGTTTTTCAGGGTGCATCCGGGATAGTAAATCAGTTTCATCGGTCTATTTTTCGCTTCCCGTCATCAGGAGGTCAGCTTGCGCATGGCGCTGATCATGGCGATCGGCGGCAATGCGCCGCGCGCCTCGGGGGACAGTTTCTGGATATCCAGCTGGTCGTCACGGCTGCCGGTGCGCAACACCATCTCGCGCAAGGCCTCGAAGACCTCGGCGATGCGGATTTCCTTCGGGCAACGCGAATTGCAGGTCATGCAGGACACGCAGACCCAGATGGAGCGCGCTGCCAGCAGCTGTTCCCGCATTCCCAGCTGGGCCATGCGGATGATCTGGTTGGGCAGCACATCCATGTGGGGCGCCATCGGGCAACCGGCGGAACATTTTCCGCACTGGTAGCAGGCCAGCAGATTCTGGCCACTGATTTTTTCCAGCTTGGCGAAGAAGGCGCTACCGAAGCGGTCCGGGGAAATGCGCAGGGTCGTATTCATGCTCGCTCAGAATTTCCCGTCCATGCGGAATTCGGGCTCGTCGAGCCACAACCCGACATTCAGCACGCTGTCCAGCTGGGCCTGTAAAAGGTCGTACTGGAGGCGCTCTTCATCGGCCATCTTCCCGACCAGTCCGACGATAACCGGGTCCTGGGTGTGAGTGGCCAGTTCCTCGAACAGGTGGATCGCCCGCCGTTCCAGCTCCATGGCCAGACGCAGCGCCTGGGTGTCGTCGGCAACCAGCGCGTGACCGCGGTGGGCGACGGCGGCTTCCAGTTCGGCAACCACTTTCGAGGGATGGACATACTTCGCTTCCTTGGCGACCAGATGTTTCCACTCGTCTTCGCCGATCATTGCGCCGAACAGCGTGTGGGTATCATCCCGGCGCGCATTTTCTTCCTCCGCCAGACGGAGGAACATCGCCTTGCCGCTCGGGTTCCGGGTCATCTCGGCGGCATGGCGGTAGAAATGCTCGCCGCCGAATTCGAGGCTGAGGGCGGTGCGCGCCAGCTCGATCACCCTGTCGTCAATGTGGCTCATCAGGTGCCGGACCTTTCCTCGTGCAACCGGTTGTGCAACACCGAGGCGCCGGGCAGCACGTTGCCGCCACGCACCAGGCGGCGTTTCCTGACGTCCTTGGGCGCATAGGAAGGCAGCAGGATCGGCGTCACCAGGTCGGTTTGCACGCCGGACTCCGCCAGTTCCTTCTCGAAAGCGTCGAGGTGGGCCAGGCTGAGCCTTCCGAGCTTGACGGTCTTGGCATATTCGCCGGCATAGCGCCCTGCGCGACGGCCGAACACGTTATAGTCGAGCACCGAGTTGCCCATCAGCCGGTTGCGGCCATGCAGACCGCCGGTGGCCTCTCCGGCCACGTACAGGCCGGGGATGTCGGTTTCGCAGCGCTCGTTGATCTCGACGCCGCCGTTCTGGTAATGCAGCGACGGGTAGATCAGCATCGGCAGCTTGTTGATGTCGATGCCGTAGCGGATGTACTGGCGGTACATGGCCGGGAACTGGTGGGCCACGTAGCCCTCGCCGTGCAGCATGTCGATCAGCGGCGAGTCCAGCCATACGCCGAGGCGGCCCGATGGGGTTTCGACGCCGCCGCCGTTCTGCACGCACTCGCGGATGATGGCCGAGGCCTCGATGTCGCGCGGCTCGCGCGGGAAGACGAACAGCTCGCCGTCCTTGTTCAGCGGCTGGCCGCCGGCGCCGCGGATTTTCTCGGTGATCAGGAAGCCGGCGATCTGTTCGGGAAAGGAAGCGCCGGTCGGGTGGTACTGGACCGAGTCCATGTACATCAGCTTGGCGCCGGCGCGGTAGGCCATCACCAGCCCGTCGCCGGTGGCGCCATAGTGGTTGGTGGTATCGTAACCGCGGATGTGCAGGCGACCGTAGCCGCCAGTGGCGATGAGGGTGGACTTCGCCTTGACGGTGAAGAATTCCTCGCTGTCCATGCTGTAAAGGATCGCGCCGGCGCAGCGGCCCGCGTCGTCCATGATCAATTCCACCGCCGGCATGAATTCCTTGACGGTGATCATGTCAGGGTGGTTGCGCACCTCGTCCATCAGGGTGCGCATGATCATGGCGCCGGTGTAGTCGCGGCACGACACCATGCGCTTGCGCGAGGTGCCGCCGCCGTGCAGCACCTGGATCGATCCGTCTTCTTCCTTGTCCCACACCACGCCCAGGTCTTCCAGCCACTTGACCACACCGGGACCGTCCTCGGTGAGCGCCTTGACCAGCTCGGGCTTGTTTTCAA
>JAUPLV010000001.1 GCA_030836725.1 Pseudomonadota bacterium
GGGCTCGAAACCCGGCGCGCCGGGGTCGGGCAATTGCCAGCGCATCACCAAGTCGCGCCCGGTCGCGCCGTCGGCCAGGTCGAGGGCGATGAGATGATTGCCGGAGGCGCCGTCGTGCATCGCCACCGTCCCGACGAAGCGCAGGGACTCGGCTTCGCCGGCGAAGGCAAGCTGGTCCTCCTCGTCCACCCGCCAGCGCAAGGGGTAGGTTTGCTCGATGGCGCGGCGGATGAAATCGACGACGACCGCCTGCCGCGAGGAGGTCGACATGCGCTGCTCGCCCACCTCCCAGCTCCGCGTTCCGAGATTCAGGCCCGCGAACAGCAGGCTCAGGATGAAGCCCACCAGGGTCATGCCGATAAGCAATTCCAGAAGGGTGAAACCTTGCGAGCGACGCATGGGGTTCATGGCCGGGGCGCCGCGCGCAAGGTGACGAAACGAAGGGTGCGCGGTTTGGTGGCGGTGTGGTCCCAGTTCACGGCGACTTCCACCTGGTACAGGTCGACCGGCACGCCCGCCCCCTCCAGGGGCTGGGCGCCGGCGTCGTAACGCTGCACCGAAGTGCGCCACGTATAGCCGGGTTCCGCCCCGCCCGTGCTTTCGCCCTCGGCCAGGGGCGATTCGACGCCGACGGCCGCCAGTTGCGATTCGGCGATGGCCACGGCCCGGCTATAGTTCTCCGCCGTGCCGATATTGCCGAGCCCTCCGGAAAAGATGCGCATGAGCACCCCCAGCGCCAGGGCGAGGACGATGAAGGCGACCAGCACCTCCAGCAGGGAGAAGCCCCGGCAGGACCGTTTCACGGCGTATCCAGAATCTCGACCTGGCCAGTGAGCCAGTCGACATCGATGAGGTATTTGCGTTCGCCCATGGCCAGACTCACCCGGCCTCCGGTCGAACTGCCGTCGGGATAGAAGCGGATGGCGGCGGTACTGGCGTCGACGACTTCACCCTGGGATGTAAAGACGCCGATTTCCGCCTGTTGCGGCAGCTTGCGGGACTTGCCGTCTCCGCTCAGCAGGAAACTGCGCGCCTCGACATCCAGGGTCAGGGTCGCCTCGGCCCGGCTGACGATGGCCTGGGAACGCGCTTTGCGCAGGCCGGCCGCCACCTGGCGGGCGCCCGCCTTGAGTTCGGCCGTCGAACCGCCGACGGCGAACATCGGCGGGATCAGGGCGTAGGTCAGCGCCAGCAGCGCCAGCACGACCAGCAGTTCCAGCAGGGTGAAGCCGGTTTGACGGGCTGTCACCAACTCACGATATCCCTGTCCTCGCCCTCGCCGCCCTCGCGCCCGTCGGCGCCGAGGCTGGAGAGATCGAAGGCGCCATGCTGGCCCGGGGATGCATAGATGTAGTCGGCGCCCCACGGGTCCTTGGGAACGGTCTTTTTCTTCAGGTAAGGGCCATTCCAGTTGGTCGCCCCGCCAGGCGCCTCGACCAGGGCCTGCAGGCCTTCCTGGGAGTTGGGATGACGCCCGACCTCAAGCTTGTACATGTCGAGCGCCGCCCCGAATTCCTCGACCTGGAGCTGGGCCGTGTCGGACTTGGCGCTGGAGACGTATTTCATCACGCGCGGCCCCGCCAGCGCCGCGAGCATGCCGAGGATAACCAGAACCACCAGCAGTTCGAGCAGGGTGAAGCCGCGCTGCGCCCTCGCCAATTTGAATTTGACCGACATTTGTAACTCCTTTGCAAAATTTTATTTTGATGCCGGGACAAAGCCCGGCATCAACGTCCGGCCGCTCGAAAAATACCCCGAGGCGCCATCCATTTCGTGGCCATTCGCCGTCGCACCCTGCAGCGCTTCTTCGGCGCATCACCTGTCATACCGCCAGTTCGTTGACGCTCAGTATGGCCACCAGAATGGACATGATGATGGCGCCGATGAGCAGCCCCAGGCCCAGGATCAACGCGGGCTCGAGCAGGCCAAGGGTGCGTTTGACCGCGGTTTTCACTTCCCGGTCGAAAACGTCGGCGACCTGGATGAGCATTTCGGACAGCCGCCCGGTTTCCTCGCCGACCATGACCATGTGCACGCCCAGCCTTGGAAAGACCTCGGCCTCCATGAGCGGCACGCCAAGGCCCTTGCCTTCGCGCAGCTTGGTCGCCACTTCGTCGAGGCGGTCGGCCATGACGCTGTTGGTCAGGGTTTCCTTGACGATGGACAGGGCCGCCAGCAAAGACACGCCATTGTCGAGCAAGGTTCCCAGGGTGCGGGAAAAACGGGCCATCTCGATCTTGGCCACCAGGTCGCCGACCAGGGGCAGGGCGAGAAAGCGCTCGTCCCAGCGGTAACGGCTGTCGGGGTCGGCCATCTGGCGTTTGAACACGGCATAGAGGACCAGGCTGCCGCCAGTCAGCGCCCACCACCAGGCCTGGAAGAATTCGCCTGCGGCGACGACGATCCGCGTCGCCAGGGGCAGGGCCTTGCCTGATTCCTCGAACATCTGGGTGAACTGCGGCACGACGAAAATCAGCAGCACGACGACCGAAACCACCGCCACCATGACCAGGATGGCGGGGTAGATCAGCGCGGACTTGACGGTTTCCCTGAGATCCTTGGATCGCTCCATGAACTCGGTCAGCCGGGCCATGACGACTTCCAGCGCGCCGCCCGCCTCGCCGGCGCGGATCATGTTCAGATAAAAGCGGGAGAAGACGCCCTTCTGGGCTTCCAGCGCGGCATACAGGGAGGCGCCGCCGCGCACGTCCTGACGCACCTCGTTCAGGATTTCGGCGACTTCATCCTTGTCCGCGAGATTGACCACGATTTCCAGGGCGCGGTCGAGCGGCAGGCCGGCGCGCAGCAGCGTCGCGATCTCGCGCGTCATCATGGCGATTTCGTCCTGGCTCACCCGCGCGCGTCCGAATCCGCCCAGCCAGCCGCCGCCGTTGCCCGCCGTCGCCTCTTCGACCTGGATCGGGATGAAGCCCTGGGCCTGAAGGTGATCGGCCACCGAATCGGGCGTGCGCGCCTCCATTTCGCCTTCGAGGATGCCGCCTTGCGCGTCCGCCGCCTTGTACTGGAACAGCGGCATCTCAGTCTTCCCGGGTCACGCGCAGCACTTCGTCGAGGGTGATGATCCCGGCGAGAACCTTGCGCAGGCCGTCCTCGTACAGGGTCTGCATGCCCTCCGCGATGGCCTGCCGGCGAATCTCCCCGGATACGGCATGGCGCATGACCAGGCTGCGGATCGTGTCGGTCATCGGCAGCATTTCCATGATGCCGAGCCGGCCGATGTACCCGGTGCCGCCGCACACCTCGCAACCCACGGGCCGATACAGCACGATGGGGGCATCGCCCGCATACCGCTTCAGCTCGAACTCCTCCACGACCTCGGGCAGGGGTTGATACGGCTCGCGACAGGCCGTGCAAAGCGAACGCACCAGGCGCTGGGCCAGGATGCCATTCACGGTGGACGTCAGCAGGTAGTCTTCCACCCCCATGTCGAGCAGGCGGTTGACCGTGCTGGGCGCATCGTTGGTGTGCAGCGTGGAAATCACCATGTGTCCGGTAAGCGCCGACTGCACCGCGATCTGGGCCGTCTCCAGGTCGCGGATCTCGCCGATCATGATGACGTCGGGATCCTGCCGCACGATGGAGCGTAGCGCGTTGGCGAAGGTCAGCCCGATCTGCGGCTTGACCTGGATCTGGTTGACGCCCTCCATCTGGTATTCCACCGGATCTTCCACGGTGAGTATCTTGACGTCCGGCTTGTTCAGCAACTGCAGCGCGGTATAGAGCGTGGTGGTCTTGCCGCTGCCGGTGGGGCCGGTGACCAGCACGATTCCGTGCGGCTGGGTCAGCGCATCGAGAAACAACTTGAGCGTCGCCGGATCGAAACCGAGGGTATCGAAATTGAGCGGCACGCCGCCCTTGTCCAGCACCCGCATGACCACGCTTTCGCCATGCATGGTCGGGACGGTGGAAACGCGCAGGTCGATTTCCTTGTTCCTGGCTTTCAGCTTGATACGGCCGTCCTGAGGCAGGCGGCGCTCGGCGATGTCGAGATTGGCCATGATCTTGATGCGCGAGATCACCGCCGCGGACAGCCGGCGCGGCGGCGATTCCACCTCCTGCATCACGCCATCCACCCGGAAGCGCACGATCAGGCTGTTTTCGAACGGCTCGATATGGATGTCCGAGGCGCGCGCATCCAGGGCGCGCTCCATGATCAGGCTGACGACGCGAATGACCGGCGCCTCGCTGGCCAGGTCCTTCAGATGCTGGACGTCGCTGCTCTCTTCCAGTTCGACCGGCCCTTCGGCCTCGCCGACAATCTGTCCGATGCTGCCGCGACCCGCGACGTAGAGCCGCTCATACGCAGCCTCGATATCGCCCGGCAGGCCGAGCAGAACGTCAACCTCCAGCCCGGTCGCCAGGCGGAAGGCGTCGATGACATAGCGATCGAGCGGGTCGGCCATCGCCAGCACCAGGCGATCGGCTTTCTCGCGCACGGGCAGGGCGCGGGCCTCCTCAAGGAACCGGGTCGACACCCGATCCTCGAATATCGGCAAGGCGGGGTAATCCTCGGCCGTGGCCAGGGGGATGCCAAGCTGATCCGACAGCGCCCGGTAAAAGCCCGCTTCGGCGACCCAGCCCTGCCCGATCAGGATTGCGCCGAGCCGCTCGGAACCGCCCCCGTCCTGCTGCAGCTTCAGCGCCGCCAGCAAGTTCGTGCGTTCCAGCGCCCCCTGCGCGACCAGGATTTCACCGATGAGTTTTTTTGACAAAACAGGCTTCCCAACAATCAGAACGCGTCATTATATTTAAATTGCCCACAAAAAACGGGCGGGCATCTCGAACATGGCGTCTTTGACCGCTCGCCCCCGATGCCCCAAAATGCCCGCCGGAATGGCTGCCGGATCCGGTCCGCCCGCCTCTTGTCCGAAAAACCGATGTGGGCGCGCCACCTCGCAACTTCGCTTCGATCATGGCAAGACGGCACGGGTTCCGTCCAAGGCGCTTTATAAAATCCAGAGGGTGTTGCTGTGGTAGTCGGTATTTTAGTGACGTACGAGCCTGACCTGGCAATGCTGGATGCGCTGTTGCGCGCCCTCAGGCCACAACTCGCCAAAGTCGTGATCGTCGACAACGGATCGGCCCTTGACGTCGAGAAAAGCCTGAACCCTGGCCTGCTGTCCGACCTCGATGCGCAGGTGGTTCGGCTGCCCGCGAACCGTGGCGTTGCGGCCGCCCAGAACGTGGGAATCGAGATTGCCCGTCAAGCCGGAGCCCATTTCGTCATTCTGTTCGACCAGGACAGCGAGCCCGCTGCGGACATGGTTCAAAAACTTCTCGATGCAGCAACCGCGAAGGCGTTGTCGGGCGTTGCGATCGCGGCGGTAGGCCCGCGTTATACCGATGAGCGTCAGGACAATCCGCCGCCGTTCATCAGGATCCGGGGCATATCGGTCGAGAGGCAAGCTTGCGACAACGGCGGTTCGGTCGTCGAGGTCGACTACCTGATCGCCTCCGGCAGTCTGATCCCGATGTCGACGCTCGACGCGATCGGCCCGATGCGCGAAGACTTTTTCATCGACTACGTCGATATCGAATGGGGGTTGCGCGCCAGGAAGGCCGGTTTTCTATCGTTCGGAGTCTGCGCCGCCGCGATGCGCCACGATCTTGGCGATGCGCCGATCAAGCTCTTCGGGCGCATGATTCCGCTTCACAGCCCGCTGCGCCACTACTATCACTTCCGCAATGCCGTCCGCCTTTACCGCGAGCCCGCCCTGCCCTGGAACTGGAAGATTGCCGACGGCTGGCGTCTGCTGCTTAAATATTTCGCCTATTCCCTGTTCGCAAAACCCAGGCTCGAGCACTGGCGGATGATGTCCAGGGGCATCGTCGATGGCCTGACGGGACGCATGGGGAAGTATGACAGGAACTGAAATCGCTCACTGCCGGAACACCGCTTAGTCATTCACCCTTTGCCATATCGGCCATGAGCGCTGCTCGGCCAGAAGCCATCCAGGACCATCCATTGGACTCTGTTTTACAAGCCGTTTCAGTGATCATCGTCAACCACAACGCCGGAGAACTGCTGGCCGAGTGCGTAGGCACCGCCTTGGCGCAAGCCGGGCAGGTGATCGTCGTCGACAACGACTCGTCCGATTCGAGCATGGATCGGCTGGCGAGCCGGTTTGCCGAAGAGCCGCGCCTGACGATGCTTTGTGAAGATAAAAACCTGGGGTTCGCCGCGGGGTGCAATCTCGGGCTGGGTCTCGCAACCCAGTCCCATGTGTTATTTCTCAATCCGGACTGCATTCTCGCCGCGGGATCGTTGCGGCGCATGGTCGAGGTGCTGGAAAGCGATCCCCGCGCGGGCATGGTCGGCGGGCTGTTGACCAACCTGGACGGCAGCGAGCAGGGCGGTGGGCGGCGGGCCATGCCCACTCCGTGGCGCTCGTTTCTGCGGGCTTTCGGCCTGTCCCGCCTGGGCCGCCGTTGGCCCGGTCTTTTCCACGACTTTCATTTGCACAATCAGCCGCTGCCGGATGCGCCCATCGCCGTGGAAGCGATCTCCGGCGCGCTGATGCTGGTGCGCCGGGCGGCGCTCGTCGATGTGGGACCCTGGGATGAGGCCTATTTCCTGCATTGCGAGGATCTGGACTGGTGCATGCGCTTTCGCCAGCACGGCTGGAAAATTCTGTTCGTTCCCGATGCGCCGGTGGTTCACCATCACGGCCATTGCAGCCGCGCCCGGCCCATCTTCGTCGAATGGCACAAGCACAGGGGGATGGTGCGGTTTTACCAAAAATTCTACCGGCATCAATACCCCGGATTGCTGATGTGGCTGGTCAAGGCAGGCGTCTGGTTTCGCTTTGGCCTGATTTCGGCTTATCACTCGCTTCGGCTGGTGTTGAAGCGGCTAGGGGGTCGAGGTGGATGAGAAACCCGGCACCGGCCTCCTCGGCGCAACCAGTCTGGTCGGCGAATGCGTCATCCCGCTCCTGATTGAAGACGGCCGCCGGGTATTCGCATACTCCAGGACTGCGTCTGGCCGCGCAACCGAAGCGGGCCTGACCTGGCTGCGGCCTGGCGAACCATTCCCCCCCCATGCCGAAGCCGCCGCAATCGGCGACTGGCTGTGCGTGGCCCCCATCTGGACACTGCCCGAATATTTCTCGATGCTGGAGCGTCACGGTGCCCGTCGCGTCGTCGCGCTTTCATCGACCAGCCGGTTTTCCAAGATCAATTCTTCCGATGCGGCTGAAAACGCCACGGCTTCACGCTTGGCCGAAAGCGAGGCATCTCTTCAAGAATGGGCTGAAAGCAAGGGCATCGAATGGGTCATCCTGAGGCCCACATTGATATACGGCCGCGGACGGGACAAGAACATCGCGGAAATCGCCCGGTTCGTGAAACGATTCGGATTTTTCCCGTTGCTGGGCAAGGCGGAAGGAAGGCGACAGCCCATTCACGCCGAAGATGTGGCTGCCGCGTGCGCCTCGGCATTGCGGGTCGCCCGTGCGGCGAATCGCGCCTACGACATTTCGGGCGGGGAGACGCTGTCCTACAGGGAAATGGTGATGCGCGTGTTCTCGTCCCTGAGACGCCCATCCAGGACGGTGACGATCCCCCTGGCCATTTTCCGCATGGCGGCGGCCTACCTGCGCCTGTTCCCCCGATACCGGAACTGGTCGGCCGCCATGGCCGAACGGATGAATGTGGATCTGGCGTTCGATCACGCGGATGCGGCCCGCGAACTGGGATTTTCGCCCCGGCCGTTCCGGCTCGCGCCGGACGATTTGCCCGAATAAAATATGGCGCAAAAATCGGCTGCCCTGGCTCCCGGAAACCCCATGCCATTCGTCGGCGGAGTCCTATTCCCATGCCTGCCCAATGGCTTAAACGATCAAGGCGTTTCTCATATGGTGATAAAAACGGATTGACCTTGGTCTTGGTCTAGGCACTGGACTAGGCCATGTTCTTGTTTGAATCCGGCGTCAAACAACCCCACAATGATGGTATGGTTTATGAAGTTCACCCGCTTTTGCAATCTGCAAGCCTGTTTTTGTGGAGTTGGCCGCCCTGGCCGTACACAACGGCCCGGTCAGTTCAAGACCAGCGGAAGCCGGGCATCAACGTAACCGCTACTGGATATAAGGAGAAGACAATGCCGATCGCATGGACTCAAGACTTGAACACTGGAATTGAAGTAATCGACGAACAGCATAAAAGTATCGTCGACTACATCAATCAGCTGGAGGAAGCCATCAAACTGCACGAGCGGTCCTTTGTCACGCATGTGCTCAACGAACTGGTCGACTATACCCTGTCGCACTTCGCCTTCGAGGAAAGCCTGCAGGAGGAAGCCGGGTATAAATTCGCAAAACCCCACAAGGCCGTCCATGATGTGTTTACCAAGCGCGTCGCTGCGTATCTACAGCGACACAAGGACGGCGAAGAAGTCGCGGACCAGGTCCACGTCATGCTCTGCACATGGCTGGTGCACCATATCAAGCGTGATGACATGGCCTATGTTTCCGAGGTGAAGGCCAGCATGACCAATATCGTCAAGGACAAGAACAAGAAAGGCTGGCTAAGCGCCTCTCTCGGGCGCTTTTTCAAGTAAACGCGCCGTTCCAGTGCGTCGATACGCGACACCCCTTATCGCCCTGCAACGGTGAGGGCCGCGCATCACCTGCTTCACAAGGCATCAGCCTGGCACGCCGGGTAGGCGCCGCCTGCCGGTGCGGGCCGGAGGGCGCGGGGCAAGCGCCCCCGTGAAGCGACAGGCGAGGTCTCCGAGACCGGCGCCATCGCCCAGTCTGATTGCTTCTCGCCACGGAATGACCATGCGCAACCGCCCCTGATTTCTGGAATCCGGGCCGCCCCGGTAAAATCCGGGAATGATCGTCTATCTCCACGGCTTCAATTCCTCCCCCGCGTCCGGCAAGGCCAGACAACTCGGCGAGCACATGGCCAGCATTGGCCGCCTGGCGGAATACGTGTGCCCGGCGCTGCCCAACAGCCCGCGCGAGGCCATCGCCCGCATCGAGGCCGAACTGGCGTCGCGCGGCCCTGAATCGGTCACTCTGATCGGTAGTTCGCTGGGGGGCTTCTACGCCGTCCACCTCGCGGAAAAGCACGGCTGCAAAGCGGTGCTGGTGAATCCGGCGGTGCATGCCAACCGGCTGCTGCGCGATGCCATCGGCCCGCAGACCAACTGGCACACCGGAGAGAAGTGGGTGTTTACCGAGGCGCATCTGGACGAGCTCGATGCGCTGGACGTGGCCGCGATCAGCCGCCCCGAACGTTATCTTTTAGTGGCGCAGACCGGCGACGAAGTGCTCGATTACCGCGATGCGGTGGCCTACTATGCGGGGGCCAGGCAAATTATCGAAGAAGGCGGCGACCACGGCTTTGCCGGGTTCGAGCGCCACTACCAAACCATTCTGGATTTCTGATTTTTCATGTACCTCATTTTTGAAGAGGACGGCCATTTCAAGGCCGGCTCCATCCTGTCCGAAACCGACGCCACGGCGCAGGTGGAAACCGCATCGGGCAAGCGCAGCAAGATCAAGACGGCGAATATCCTGCTGCGCTTCGCCGCCCCTTCCCCGACCGAGGTGATGCAGCAGGCCGAAAACCTGGCATCCGACCTCGACGCCGATTTTCTGTGGGAAGCGGCAGGCGCCGACGAGTTCGGCTTCGAGCAACTGGCGCAGGAATATTACGGCCACGCGCCGACGCCGCCGGAGTCGGTGGCGCTGCTGCAGAAGCTGCATGCCTCGCCGATTCATTTCCACAAAAGGGGCAAGGGCCGCTACCGGCCCGCCCCGGCCGAAACGCTGGCGGCGGCCAAGGCCGGGCTGGAGAAAAAGCGGCTGGCGGCGGAACGGCAGGCGCATCTGGCCGCCGAACTGGCGGCCTTCCGCCTGCCGGAGGAATATGCCTCGCTGATTCCGCGCATCCTCATCGCCCCGGACAAGAACACGCTGGAATACAAGGCGCTGGAAGATGCGGCAACGGCCAGCGGTCTGTCGCAGTTAAGGCTGATCGAGCGCTGCGGCGCGATTCCGTCGACGCTCGACTTCCATCTGGCGACGTTCCTGCTGGAATACTTTCCGCGCGGCGCCGGCTTTGCCGAAGTCACCGAGCCAAGCGATCCCCCTGAACTGCCGAAGAGCACGGTGCGCGCCTTCTCGATGGACGACGAGGCGACGACCGAGATCGACGATGCGCTGTCGGTCGAGTGGCGCGACGACGGCAGCGTCCGCGTCGGCATCCACATCGCCGCGCCGGCGCTCGGCATCGCGCCGGGTTCGGAACTCGACCGCGTGGCGCGCGAGCGGCTGTCGACCGTCTACTACCCCGGCAGCAAGATCACCATGCTGCCGGAGGCGCTGATCCACCATTACACGCTGGGCGAAACCCACGATTGCCCGGCGCTGTCGCTGTACGTCGACGTGGCGCCCGACCTGCGGGTGCTCGGCACCGAAACCAGACTGGAAATGGTGCACATCGCCGACAACCTGCGCCACGAGACGCTGGAAGTGCTGTTCAACGACGACACCCTGCGCAACCCGGATGCGCCCGATTACCCGTACCGCCGGGAGCTGGAATGGCTGCGCGACTTTGCCGCGGTGCTGGAAGCCGGTCGCGGCAAGGCCGACACGGTCGACCGTGTCGACTACAACTTCAAGGTCGACGGCGAACACATCAGCATCGTGCCGCGCAAACGCGGCAGCCCGATCGACAAGGTGGTGTCCGAACTGATGATTTTCGCCAACGCGTTCTGGGGCGGCTGGCTGGCGGAAAACCGGGTTCCGGGCATCTACCGCGCGCAGTCCAACGGCAAGACGCGCATGACGACCGCGCCCGATCCGCATGTCGGCCTCGGCGTCGACCAGTATGCCTGGTCGTCGTCACCCCTGCGGCGCTACGTCGACCTTGTCAACCAGCGCCAGCTGATCAGTCTGGTTCGGGGCAGCGAGCCTGCATATCCGCCGAGGAGCGAAGCGCTGTTTTCCGTGGTGCGCGAGTTCGAGCTCGCGTACGACGCCTACAACGAGTTCCAGCGGCGGCTGGAGCGCTACTGGATGTTGCGCTGGATGCTGCAGGAAAACGTCAGCGAAATGACCGCCAGCGTCATCCGCGAAGATCTGGTGCGCTTCGACAACCTGCCCCTGGTGACGCGCGCGCCTTCGGTGATGGGTGTTGCGCCGGGTTCGAGTGTGCGGCTGGCGATTTCCAGAATCGATCTGCTCGACATCGGTTTCCACGCCGAACTCATTGAAATCCTGCCCCAGCCTGACATCGCCGCGGTGCTTCCGTAGAATAAACCCTGTCCGATTCTTTCAAGCCTATGGTGTCCGCATCCCCACCCCCTACCCTCGCAGAACCCTCCAGGCAAGGCACGCGTATGGCGCTGGCCCTGCTGGCATCGGCCGCGGTGCACGGCATGGTGATGTCGACCCAGTTCGTGCAGATCAATCCGCGACTGTTCGAGGACCCCAACCTGCCGATGGAAGTGGTGCTGGTCAACGCCAAAAGCCTGGATTCGCCGCTCAACCCCGACGCGCTGGCGCAGGTGAACCTGGCGGGCGGCGGCAATACCGACGAAGACCGTCGCCTGAAAAGCCCGTTGCCTGCCAGCCATAAAACGCAGATCGGTAGCGAGGACACGGCTTCGCATTCGCGCGTGGGTGAACTGGAGAAGCGGGCGAAAGCATTGTTGAGCCAGTTGCAGCCGAACGCGAAACTGGACAGCCGGCCGCAGGAATCGGCGCCCAGCCCGATGCCGCCCGCCATCGACGCCAGCCAGTTCAACGAGCAGGCGCGCGAAATGGCGCAGCTGCAGGCGCGCATCTCGCAGGAATGGGACGAATACCAGAAACGCCCAAAACGCGCGTTTGTCGGCGCCAACGTCAAGGAATACGCGTTTGCACGCTATGTCGAGGACTGGGTCACCAAGATCGAGCGCGTCGGCAACGTCAACTATCCCGAGGCCGCACGCCGCCAGGGCATCTACGGCAGCCTCAAGCTCACCGTATCGATTCACTCCGATGGCCGCATCGAGACGATCGAGGTGAATCGCCCGTCCGGCTCCAAGATTCTGGATACCGCGGCGGTGAAGATCGTCGAACTCGCCGCGCCCTACGCACCTTTCCCCAGCGACATGCGCAAAAAGACGGACATTCTGTCCATCACCCGAACCTGGACCTTCACCCGCTCGGATCAACTGGTGGCGACGGAATAAGCGAGCCCCCGCACTCTCGGCCGATCCGTTCGGAAGGAACGGGAACCTTCAAGCTGTCCACGCCCCATTGCCGCGCCCGAAATGATGCTCCCGCAGGACATGCATAACTTCATGATTCACGGGCAGCGCGCCAGCCGCTTGCGGCATCGAAAAAGCCGGGCATTGCCCGGCTTTTTCGATGCCTTCCCGCTGCTCAGTGTTCCAGCATTTTGGACAGTCCTTTAGCTTGCTCGATCCATTTGGCCACCTCGGTTTCCGTCGGCGCCTGGCGGGTCAATTTCTTTTCCCGATTGACGGTTGCCATCGCCTGGGTGAGATTGGCCGCATTACGCGTGGCGAGTTCAGGCACGGTGTCGACCCCGCTGACTTCGAGCAACTCGGCATACTCGGAGCCGACGCCATTGATCCGGTAGAGATCGACCATGTTCGCGAACTTCAGCACACGCGCTTCGGACAGTCCGGTTTTTTCCGCCAGAACCTTGCGCTGACCGGGTGTGAGCGCGCTTTTCAACAACGCATCCGTATCCTTCACACCGGCGGAGCGAAATTTCTCCCCCAGCACGGGACCGATTCCTTCGACATCTTCAATTTTGTAATTTGCCATGCGATTGCCTCCACGTTTTGGATTGGAAATGTGTCGCGCCTGAAATCCCGCTGCACGCAACACACCATATAAGAGTGGCCGCTACGCCGAGAAATGCAACGGCAACGCGCTAGACCGAAAGAACGACGAATAGTGAAACCCCCACGGCCAGCAGCGACAATGCAATGGCGGCCCCGCACAACACCGCCGTCCGCCTGAAGCGCGACTCCGCGACGGCCGCGCCCTGTTCGAGCGCGGTCACTGTTTTCTGCAACTGCTCCGCCAGATCCTTCACATGCAGCGCATTCTGCGAAGCCGCTGTCTGCAACTCGGTTATCTGCTGCTGCAGGATGCTGGCATGGGCTGCCGCCTCGTCGCTTTTGCGCGTGGTGAAGACCGGCAATGCCGCCGAAACGATCGGACTGATAAAAGGCAGAATTGCCTTGACCGCGGGAATCAACCAGGCTGCCATGAAACCTCCTTTTCCGGATGCGGCTCGATGCCGCGAGCGTTACTTTAGCGCAGGCTGCGACGCCCGCCTGAATAGCGCCAGCGCGAGCGGTCTTTGCACGGCGTGATCGACAATCGGCATAGGGTAATCGCGGCCGATAATGCAGCCGACACGCTGCTGCTCGGCAAGCGGCATCGTCCACGGGGCATGGATGAACCTGTCGGGAACGCCGGCCAGTTCAGGCAGGTAGCGGCGGATGAACGTTCCCTGCGCGTCGAAGCGTTCGGATTGCGTCACCGGATTGAAGATGCGGAACCACGGCTGCGCGTCGCAGCCGACCGAAGCCGCCCACTGCCAGCCGCCGCTGTTGGCCGCCAGGTCGAAGTCGAACAGCTTGTCGGCGAAATATTTTTCACCCCACCGCCAATCGACCAGCAGATCCTTGGTCAGGAACGAAGCCGCCACCATGCGCAGGCGGTTGTGCATGTAGCCGGTACTGTTCAGTTGGCGCATCGCGGCATCGACCAGCGGGTAGCCGGTGCGCGCCACGCGCCACGCGGCAAAATGGCCCGGCGGGTTGGGCCACGGCAGCGCATCGTACTGCGCCTTGAAGGCATGACCGGCGGCGACTTCGGGGCGATACCAGAGAACCTGATGGTAGAAATCACGCCAGATCAGCTCGGACAGCCAGGTCTGCGCGCCGCGCCCGCCCTGCTGCCAGGCCGCGGCAGCGAGCTGGCGGATCGACACCGTACCGAAGCGCAGGTGAACCGACAGGTACGACGGCCCATTTTGTGCGGGGAAATCCCGGGTTTCCCGATAGCGGTCGATGCGCTCCAGGAAATCATCGAACAACCGCGCCCCGCCCGACATGCCGGTTGGCAGCTTCAATTCACTCAGGTTGGTGGGCGCGAACCCCAGCTCCGACAGGTCCGGAATCGACGTCGATCGCGCTTCCAGCCGGCCGGCATGGGCCTCGACCGGATAGGCGCGCAGATGAAACGGCGTCAGCGTTTTCAGCCAGGCATTCTTGTACGGGGTGAAGACGCTGTAAGGCGTGCCCCCGACTGTGAGCACTTCCTCACGTTCGAAGATCACCGCGTCCTTGCCGTGGTGAACGGCAATGTTGTTGCGCTTCAGCACCGCCTCGACCTCGGCGTCCCGCGCCAGCGCGGCAGGGTCGTCGTCGTGGTTGAAAAAAACCGCTTCCGCCCCGGTGTCGGCTGCCAATCGCACGATTTCCTCGCGCGCGACGCCATGCCTGACCATAAGACCGCCTCCCCGTGCCTGCAAGGCCTGCTGCAGTTCGCGGACGCTGGCGTGGATGAACGCGACCCGGCGGTCAGACGGATCGGGCAACGCATCGAGTATTTCCCGGTCGAAAACGAAGGCGCACACCACCTGGCGGCTGCGCTTCAGCGCATGGTAGAGCGCGGCGTGATCGAAATCACGCAAGTCGCGGCGAAACCAGACCAGGGCACGGGCGTATTCAGTCATGGGCAAGCTGGCCGCTATAGTGAAAACAAAGGCTGCAAAAGAAGTGTTTGCAGGATTTTGGCAGATTACAATGGGAGGGCAATCATGGATACCGTCAACCTCACCCACCACTTCCTGATCGCCATGCCCGGCATGGTCGATCCCAATTTCAACGGCACGCTGACCTACATCTGCGACCACAGCGAGCAGGGTGCGCTGGGCGTGGTCGTCAACCGGCCGATCGAGCTGGATTTGTCGACCCTGTTCGAGCAGATCGGCCTCAGCCTGCCGGATCGCCTGCACAGGCAGGCCGTTTATTTCGGCGGCCCGGTGCAGACCGAACGGGGGTTTGTGCTGCATATGCCGCCGCACGCCTTCAGTTCCACCCTCACCGTCAACGACGCGGTCAGCCTCACCACGTCGAAAGACGTGCTGGAGGCCGTCAGCCAGGGAACGGGGCCGGAGAAATTCATGGTGTCGCTGGGCTATGCGGGCTGGGCGGCCGGCCAGCTGGAAGACGAGATCAAGCAGAACGCCTGGCTGTCGGTGGCCGCCGACCCGCAGGTGATTTTCGACCTGGCTCCCGAAGACCGCCTGCCCGCCGCGATGAAGCTGCTCGGCATCGACTTCGCCAGCCTGTCAGAAGAAGCCGGGCACGCTTGAACCCGGCAGACACCCACGGCACGGTGCTGGCCTTCGATCTCGGCCTCAAGCGCACTGGCGTGGCCTCGGGCGAGTTGTCGATCGGCATCGCGCATCCGCTCATGGTCATCCAGGCCGGCTCCAACGATGAGCGGCTCGCCGCCGTCGCCAGGCTGATCGCCGAATGGCAGCCAGTGCTGCTGGTTCTGGGCCTGCCCACCCACTCCGACGGCAGCGAGCACGAAATGACACGGGTGGCCAAAAACTTCGCGCGCAAACTAGAATCACGCTTCAGCCTGCCGGTGTTTCTGGTGGACGAACGCCACACCAGCACGGCGGCCGAGTCCGAACTGCACGCGCGCGGCATCCACGGTAAAAAGAACAAGGCGCTGGCGGACGCCGTCGCAGCCCAACTGATTCTGCAAGGATTTTTTGATGAACGCCTCATTGCCTGAAGTCGACCTGCTGATCGGGCGCTTGACCGACGCCATCGCCCCAATTCTCACGCCCGACACCGTCATCGTCGGCATCCACACCGGCGGCGTGTGGGTGGCCGAGCGCCTGCACGCGGCCCTGCGCTGTCCCCAGCCGCTGGGCGTGCTCGACATCTCGTTCTATCGCGACGATTTCTCGCGCATCGGCCTGCACCCTCAGGTGAAGCCGTCCAGCCTGCCGTTCGATCTGGAAGACCGCGCCATCATTCTGGTCGACGATGTGCTGCACACCGGCCGCACGGTTCGCGCGGCGATGAACGAGCTGTTCGACTACGGTCGTCCCGCATCGATCCGGCTGGCGGTACTGGTCGATCGCGGCGGTCACGAGTTGCCGATCCGCCCCGATTTCGCCGGCCTGACGATTACCGTGCCCGACCACCAGAACATCAATCTTTCACGGCTGGACGACGGCCACCTGACCCTCACTCTCGCATGAACCTACAACTCACCGCCGATGGCCGCCTGCGCCACCTGCTCACCCTCGACGGGCTGCCGCGCGCCATCCTCACGCACATACTCGACACCGCCGAATCGTTCATGGACGTGGGCGAACGCGAGGTGAAGAAAGTCCCGCTGCTGCGCGGAAAATCGATTTTCAACCTGTTCTTCGAGCCGTCGACGCGCACCCGCACCACCTTCGAAATCGCCGCCAAAAGACTGTCCGCCGACGTGGTCAATTTCAACATCGCCACGTCCAGCCAGACCAAGGGCGAGGCGATCCTCGACACCGTCGACAATCTCGCCGCGATGCACGCCGACATGTTCATCGTGCGCCACTCGCAGTCGGGGGCGGCGCACTTCATCGCCCGCCACGTGGCGCCGCACATTTCGGTGGTCAACGCCGGCGACGGCCGCCACGCGCACCCGACGCAGGGTCTGCTGGACATGTTCACCATCCGCCGCTACAAGGGCGAATTCCACAACCTCACCGTCGCCATCGTCGGCGACGTCTTGCACTCGCGCGTGGCGCGCTCGCAGATCCACGCGCTCACCACGCTGGGGGTGCCGGAGGTGCGCGTGATCGGCCCGAAGACGCTGCTACCCACCGGAGTCGAGCAGATGGGCGTCAAGGTATTCCACAACATGGAAGCGGGCCTTGCCGGCTGCGACGTGGTCATCATGCTGCGCCTGCAGAACGAGCGCATGAAGGGCGCACTGCTGCCCTCCGCGCAGGAATACTTCAAATTCTTCGGGCTGACGCCGGAAAAGCTCGCGCTGGCCAAGCCCGATGCCATCGTGATGCACCCCGGCCCGATGAACCGCGGCGTGGAAATCGATTCCGAGGTGGCGGACGGGCCGCAGTCGGTGATCCTGCCGCAGGTGACCTACGGCATCGCGGTGCGCATGGCGGTGATGGCTTTGCTCGCGGGGACGGGGAACGCATGAAAATCCATATCAAGAACGGCCGCGTAATCGATCCGAAGAACGGACGCGACGAAGTTTCCGACGTGTTCGTGGCAGCGGGCAGGATCGTCGGCAACGGCCGCGCGCCGGCCGATTTCCACGCCAACCGCACGATTGACGCAACCGGCCTCGTCATCTGCCCCGGCCTGGTCGACCTGTCGGTGCGGCTGCGCGAACCCGGCTTCGAATACCGCGCCACGCTCGAATCCGAGATGCTCGCCGCCGCTTCCGGCGGCGTCACCTCGCTGGCCTGCCCGCCCGACACCGATCCGCCGCTGGACGAGCCGGGGCTGGTCGAGATGCTGAAATTCCGGGCCAAAAACCTGCCGGGGCCGCGCGTCTATCCGATCGGCGCAATGACGCAGAAGCTCGAAGGCATGATGTTGACCGAGATGGCCGAGCTGACCGAAGCGGGCTGCCGCGCGTTCACCCAGGCCGACGCGCCGATGACCGACACCCAGGTGCTGCTGCGCGCGATGGAATACGCCGCCACCTTCGGCTTCAGCCTGTGGCTGCGGCCGCAGGATGTGTCGCTGGCCCGCGGTGGAGTGGCGCACGACGGCGCCGTGGCCTCGCGGCTTGGACTGCCCGGCATCCCCGCGCTGGCCGAGACGGTGGCGCTGGCAACGATTCTGCAGCTGGTGCGCGAGACCGGCGCCCGCGTGCATCTGGCGCGACTGTCGACGCACGAAGGTGTCGCGATGGTGCGCGCGGCCAAGGCGCAGGGCATGGCGATCACCTGCGATGTCGCCAGCACCCACGTGCATCTATCTGAAAACGACCTGTTCGGTTTCGATTCGCACCTGCACCTGGTGCCGCCGCTCAGAAGCGTGCGCGACCGCGATGCGCTGCGCGAGGCGCTGCGCGACGGCGCCATCGACGCATTGTGTTCCGACCATACCCCGGTCGACGAGGACGCGAAGCAGGTTCCGTTCGGCGAATCGGCGCCCGGCGCCTCGGGCGTCGAACTGCTGCTGCCGCTGACGCTGAAATGGGCGCGCGAAATGGGCGTTCCGCTGATGCAGGCGATTGACCTGATCTCCCGGAAGCCGGCGCAGATTCTTGGCGTTCCAGGCGGCAATCTGGACATCGGCGGCTACGCCGACCTGTGCATTTTCGACGAGACCGCCGAGTGGATCGTCAGCGCCAAAACCCTGTCCAGCCAGGGCGGCAACACCCCGTTTCTCAATCATCCGATGCAGGGGCGGGTGCGCTACACGCTGATCGACGGCCACATCGATTTTGAAGCCCCGCACTGAGCCGGGCACGGTCAGCCCCGGCAGGTAGACCGCACGCCCCATGCGCCGCGCCTCTTTCCCATTATTGCTGATCAGCCTGGTCGCCGGCGCACTGGCCGTGGCCGGCTTCGCGCCGTTCGGCCTGTGGCCGCTGCCGATGCTGAGCCTGGCTGCGTTGTTTGCGTTGATGCTGCGTACCCGCTCCGCCCGTGCCGGTTTCGCCATCGGCCTGTCGTGGGGGCTGGGATTCTTCATTGCCGGAGTGAGCTGGATATACGTCAGCCTGTCCGTGTACGGCGGCATGGCGGCATGGCTGGCGGCGCTGGCAACCCTTTTGTTCTGTGCGGTGCTGGCGCTGTTTCCGGCAATCGTCGGCGCGCTGCAGGCGCGCTGGGCCGCCCCGCCCGCGCTGCGTTTGCTGCTGCTGATTCCGCTGTTGTGGGGCGTGACGGAATGGGTGCGCGGCTGGCTTTTCACCGGCTTCCCCTGGCTGGTGGCGGGCTATTCGCAGGCGCCGGACAGCCCGCTGGCGGGTTATGCGCCGCTGGTTGGCGTGTATGGCGTGTCGTTTCTGCTGGCACTGGTCGCGGCCCTGCTGGCGTGGAGCGTGACGACACGCGGTTTGCTGGCGCAGCGCGCCTGGGCGGCGACGGCGATCGTCGCGATGCTCGTCGGCGGGCAGGCCCTGAGCGGCATCGACTGGACGACACCGGACGGCGCCCCGACCTCGGTGGCGTTGCTGCAGGGCAACATCCCGCAGGACTTGAAATGGGATCCGGAAATCACCCGCACCACCCTCGACAGCTATCTGAACATGGCCGCCGCTTCGCCCGCGCAGCTGATCGTGCTGCCCGAAACAGCCCTGCCGCTGTTTGAATCCGATCTCCCCGAAACGGATCGTGCCGCGCTGGAGTCGATCGGCCGGAAAAATGGCGGCGACGTGCTGAGCGGATTGCCCACCGGCTCACTGTATGGCGCTTATTACAATAGCGTGGTCAGTTTCGGCAGCGCACCCAGCCAACATTATCACAAAGGTCACCTGGTGCCGTTCGGGGAGTACATTCCCCTGAAGGCGGTCTGGGGCTGGGTGATCGAGGTGCTGCACATCCCGCTTTCGGATTTTGCACGGGGCGCCGTCGACCAACGGCCCCTCGCCATCGGCGGCCAGCGGGTGGCCGCCAATATCTGCTACGAGGACGTGTTTGGAGAGGAAATCATCCGCCAACTGCCCGAGGCCAGCGTGCTGGTAAACGTCAGCAATCTGGCATGGTTCGGCGATTCGTTCGCACCCAGGCAACACGCGCAGATTTCGCAGATGCGCGCGCTGGAAACCGGCCGCATGATGCTGCGCTCCACCAATACCGGAGTCACCGCGATCATCGATGCCAAGGGCCGCATGCTGGCCAGCCTGCCGCTTTTTACCGCAGGCAGCCTGTCCGGAAAAATCCAGGGATACGCCGGCAGCACGCCCTACGTACGCTGGGGCAACGCGCCGGTGCTGATGCTGTGGGGAATATTGGGAATCGGGCTGCTCTGGGCCAGGCTCAGGCAACGGCCCTGATCCACCTCCTGGCGGCGGCACGCCCGCGACGCTTTTGCGTGGAAGCGGTGCCCACGCTTCGCGGAACTATTTCCGCCCGGTGCTCCCGAATCCGCCTTCACCGCGTTCGCTCGTGGAGAAGTCCTCCACCACGTTGAACTCGGCCTGCACCACCGGCACGATGACCAGCTGGGCCAGGCGTTCCATCGGCGCGAGCTCGAATGCCTGCTGGCCGCGGTTCCAGGCGGAAACCATGAGCTGGCCCTGATAGTCCGAGTCGATCAGGCCCACCAGATTGCCCAGCACGATGCCGTGCTTGTGGCCCAGACCCGAGCGGGGCAGGATCAGCGCCGCATAGCCGGGATCGGCCAGATGGATGGCCATGCCGGTCGGGATCAGCCGGGTTTCGCCCGGCTCCAGTACCAGCGCCGCATCGATACAGGCGCGCAAATCGAGGCCGGCGGCGCCAGCGGTGGCGTAATGCGGCATTTGATCGCGCAGGCGCGCGTCGAGAATCTTCACATCCATCTTCATTTTTCGTCGGGCTCTCGTCAGTGCAACAGATCCGCAAGGTGGTCGATCAAGCGGCGCGCCTGGGTCAACTTGTCGGCGCGCGGCAGCGGATGCCGGCCACGGTCATCGAACAGCACCAACTCGGCCGTGTCCTGCCCGAGCGTGTCCTGCGCCAGATTGCCGACCAGCAAGGGCAGTTTTTTCTTCAGGCGCTTGGACTCGGCATGTTCCGCCAGGCGTTCGGTCTCGGCGGCGAAACCGACGCAGAACGGCGCATCGGGCAAGGCGGCCACCTCGGCCAGGATATCGGGATTGGGTACCAGATGCAGCGTCATCCCGCCGCTTTTCTTGATTTTCTGCGTCGCGGCATGGTCCACCCGATAATCGGCCACCGCCGCCACCGCGATGAAGGCATCGCTCGGCAGTTCGGCCAGCACCGCGCCGCGCATGTCGGCCGCGCTGCGCACGTCGATGCGGCGCACCCCCGCCGGCGTCGCGAGGCAGGTCGGCCCCGACACCAGGCACACCGCGGCGCCCGCCTCCGCGGCCGCCTGCGCGATCGCATAGCCCATCTTGCCGGAACTCAGGTTGGTCAGCCCGCGCACCGGGTCGATCGGCTCGAAGGTGGGGCCGGCCGTGATCAGGATGCGCTTGCCCGCCAGTCCGCCCGCGCACATGGGCAGCGCGGCCAGAATTTCAGCCGGCTCCAGCATCCGCCCGAGGCCGGTTTCGCCGCAGGCCTGCTCGCCCGCCGCCGGCCCCAGCACGCTGACGCCGTCCGCGCGCAGCTGTTCGAGATTGCGTTGGGTCGGCGCGGCCGCCCACATTTCCCGGTTCATCGCGGGGGCGACGGCAAGTCCGCAGGTGCGCGCCAGACACAGGGTCGACAGCAGGTCGTCGGCGCGGCCCTGCGCCAGCCTGGCCAGAAAATCAGCCGAGGCGGGCGCCACCAGAATCAGGTCGGCGTCGCGCGACAGATGGATGTGTTCCATGCCGTCGCCGCTGGCGGAATCCCACAGCGAAGCCAGCACCGGCTTGCCAGACAGGGCCTGAAAGGTGAGCGGGGCGACAAACCGCTGCGCGGCGTCGGTCATTGCCACCCGCACCTCGGCGCCGCCCTTGACCAGCAAACGGCACAACTCGGCCGCCTTGTAGGCGGCGATGCCGCCGGTGACGCCGAGGAGGATTTTTTTGTGCGTCAGCGACACGATCACGATTCCCACGCTGTTTTTGCATAACAATGGCCACATTCTACGGGAGAGATATCGGCATGGCGATTTGTGACTGGCCGGAAGACACGCGCCCACGCGAAAAGCTGCTGAAACAGGGGGCGGCGGTGCTGACCGACGCCGAACTGGTCGCGGTTTTCCTGCGCACCGGCATGGTCGGCAAAAGCGCGGTCGATCTCGGGCGCGAACTGATCGAGCGGTTTGGCGGGCTGGGCGGCCTGTGCCGCGCGGACAAAAAATCCGCCTGCGCCGCCCCCGGCGTCGGCGAGGCCAAATACGCGCTGCTGCAGGCGGTGATGGAAATGGCACGCCGCACCCTGGCCGAGGACATGCAGGCGGGCGACGCACTGACCTCCCCCGCGGCCGTGCGCGACTATCTGCGGCTGATCCTGCGCAACAAGGAATATGAAGTGTTCTGCTGCGTGTTTCTCGATGCGCAGAACCGGGTACTCGCGGTGGAGGAGCTGTTTCGCGGCACCCTGACGCAAACCAGCGTCTACCCGCGCGAGATCATCAAGCGCGCGTTGCTTCACAACGCCGCCGCACTGATTCTGGCGCACAACCACCCGAGCGGCGTGGCCGAACCCAGCCAGGCCGACCGCACCCTCACCCTGAGACTGGCGGACGCGCTGGCGCTGGTGGACATCCGCGTCCTCGACCATTTCATCGTGGCAGGCGCGTCCTCACTGTCGTTCAAGGAAGCCGGCCACCTCTGAGCCGCGATCGAACTTGCCCCGGACTTGAAAGCTGTGGTATAAATCGCGGTTCTCGGGTTGACCATTGTCGTTGACCCTAAATGGTTAACCTTTAATTTTTGGAGCAGAATCATGGCTCGCGTATGCGTCGTGACGGGCAAAAAGCCCATGGTCGGGAACAACGTTTCCCACGCCAACAATAGAACCAAGCGTCGTTTCCTGCCGAACCTGCAATACCGCCGGTTCTGGGTCGAGAGCGAAAATCGCTGGGTACGTATGCGCTTGTCCACTGCGGCACTGCGCACCATCGACAAGAATGGCATCGATTCCGTTCTTGCCGACCTGCGCGCTCGCGGCGAAGCCATTTAATCAAGGAGAACGATCATGGCTAAAGGCGGACGCGAAAAGATCAAGTTGGAGTCCACTGCGGGCACCGGACACTTCTACACCACCACCAAGAACAAGAAAACCATGCCCGAGAAAATGGAGATCAGCAAGTTCGATCCCAAGGCTCGCAAGCATGTGATGTACAAGGAAACCAAGCTGAAATAAGCCGGGTTACCGCCCGTAAAAAACCCGCCTTATGGCGGGTTTTTTAATGGTCCAAGCACGCGCACCCCGGTTCGGGCAGCAGTTTCACGAACTCTTCGAACGAGAGCGGCCGCCCGAGCAGGAATCCCTGCATGTCGTCGCAGCCCAGTTGCAGAAGGACGGCGCGTTGCGCCTCGGTTTCGACGCCTTCGGCGATCACCTTCAGCCCCAGGCTGTGCCCCATGCTGATGATGGCGGACACGATCTGCCGGTCGGTTTCCGATTCCGCGATGTCCTGCACAAAAGCACGGTCGATCTTGAGCCGGTGGATGGCGAATCGCTTGAGATAGGCGAGATTGGAGTAGCCGGTTCCAAAGTCGTCCACCGCGAATTCAAAGCCCTGCTTGCCGAGCTCCTGCAAACCGGCCTCGGCGGAGAAATCCTTGCTCATCAACGCGCTTTCGGTGAACTCCAGCTCGACGCATGCCGGCGTCAGACCATGTCGTTTGAGCGGCGCGACGAACTCCTCCACGAGGTCTTTCTGGCGCATCTGCAGAGGGGACACATTGATGGCCACCCGCAGGCTTCCGGGCTTGAACCGGCCGCACAATGTGGCGACGTTTCGGGCGGCCTCATCCAGCACCCAGCGGCCCAGTTCCAGAATCAAGCCGCTTTCCTCGGCGATGGAAATAAACCGGCTTGGCGGAATGTCGCCCATGGTAGGGTGGCGCCAGCGCGCAAGAACCTCGACCCCGATCAGTTCGCCATCAGCCAGCCGGAACTGCGGCTGCCAGGCCAGCGCCAGGCCGCCTTCGCGCAATCGGATGCGCAGGGCATTCTCCAGGTGCACGCGCTCGGCCAGATGCCGGTTCAACTCCGGCGTGTAGAACGAGTGGCTTGCCCGCCCACCTTCCTTGGCACGGTACATTGCTGCGTCGGCATTGCTGACCAGCAGCTCCACGCTATCGCCGTCTTCCGGGAATCGAGCGATGCCGATGCCGGCTGAAATGTGGGTATCGTTTCCGTCAATACGGATGGGCGGCTCGAAGACATCGATGATCCTGCGCGCCATCGTCGCGGATCTCCAGTGTTCCTCGGACTCCTGGAGGATGACGGCAAACTCATCCCCCCCCCAGCGCGCGACCGTGTCCGATGCGCGCACCACGCCACGCAAACGATGTGCGGCCTGGGCAAGCAGACGATCGCCGAAGCTGTGTCCAAGGGAGTCGTTGATTTCCTTGAAGCGGTCGAGGTCGAGAAGCAAGAGCGTAAATCCGCTCTGGTCGACCCGCGCCTTGGCCATGACCTGCTCCAGCCGGTCGTAAAACAACTGACGGTTGGGGAGCTCGGTCAATGGATCGTAATAGGCCAGATCATGCAGGCGTTTCTGGACCTCCTTGTGCTGGCTGATATCGGAGAAGACGCCGGCATAGTGGGTGATCTTGCCCGATCCGTCGCGTATGGCATTGATATGCAGCCACTCCGGATAAACCTCGCCATTCTTGCGCCGGTTCAATATTTCCCCGCTCCAGACGCCGCCCTCCTTGAGGGCGGACCACATGGCCTGGTAGAAATCCGGCCCGTGGTGGCCAGAACCGAGAATTTGCGGCGTTTTACCCCTGGCATCCTCCATGGAATAGCCGGTGGTGGCGGTAAAAGCACGGTTGACCGCAATGATGCGGGCTTGCGCGTCGGTCACCATGATGCCTTCGCTGGTGGTTTCGAAAACCGAGGCTGCGATGCGGCTGTTATCGAGCTCTGCCTGCAGCAGCTGGATCAGGGAGGTGCATCCCTCGCTCAGCAGGTGCTCGGATTTGGAGAGGGCGGCAAACAGGCTGGCGCTGGTGACCACGCCGAGGAACTCGCCCTTGACGTCCAGCACCGGAAGAAAGTCCTCCCGCGCGCCTTGCAGAAGGTCGATCGCCAGTTCCAGGGGGGCCTCTTCCGTCAGCGGGTGGGAAGAGCGCAGGTCGACAAGATCGGAAAAAAGCCCGTCCGGGAAGAGCACTGCCTGTCTTTCCGAAACCAGCCCAAGAAAGCGCTGGCCTTCGAACACCGTGAACATCCTCACGTTGCTTCCTGTATCCGCCAGTTCCTGGTAACACTGGTCGGCCCGAACACGCATCGAGAGGGGGGAAAGGGCGCAGCGCAATGTCGTCCTGGCGCTCATCGGGATTTGGTCTCGATTCGAGTTTTCAGGTGCGGGACCGGAATTTCTTCCGGGCTCATTGTCGGACAACGCATTCGCAGGATGAGTCGCCAGGGAGAACGCGCAGGATAGGGGCATGGTTATGCTCAAGCTTAAAGAAGATGCTTTGTTTTATTTCGACAAGGGCCTTGCGGGCGCGCAATGCACGCCCAACCCAGATTTACAGTCGGACCAAAGAGCCGCCTGCGAGTTCTTGGGCGTGGCTGCGCAGGCGCTTGCTCTTGCCCGGCAGGGTGTCGAGTCCGGCACGGTCGGCGGGCTCTTTGCTCAGCCAGCGGCGGAAGCTGTCGAGGCTCCAACTATTCGACAGGTTCGCGCCGGCTTTCAGCTTGGCAATTTCGGCCGCGCTGTCGTCACGCACGCTCCGCACAAAGCGCGTCATCACATCGTAACGGTGGGTGACAATGGGATGCTGGTCAACGGCGCGATGCGCCTGCGAACGGTGCGGAAAAATGGTTACAGCGGCGATGGCGACATGGGTTAGTCCAAGCGTGACCAGCGCATATCCCCACCACGGTAAAACAAACAAGCCTAATTGCATGGCTCAATAGTATAAAAGGATTGAAATGTCTTATATTATGCAGACAATCCCTAAGGAAATCAATCATGAATCGATCGAAATGGGGCCTGAAGAGGGTGCAAAATGTACTACCCGCTGCGGGAAGGGAATCTCGATTCCGGCAGCCTTGAAACCCCGCCAGATGGCCCAGTTGATGTCGGATCGCAGGTTGTTTTGCCCTTCGCCCGCGTCGCGGATCCACACGGCCAGTTCCAGCAGAACGCCATTATCCGCGAACTCCTTGAGAAACACCCTGGGCAGGCTGTCGGGATCGTCGAGAATCACCCGCTGCTGGCTGCGCGCCGCTTCCAGCATCAACGCCTCCGCCCGTTCAAGATCGGCATCGTAGGAGACCTGCACCGGAAGAGAAATCCGGACGTTGGGTCTGGTCAGCGAGTGATTGACCACCGTCTGCGTGATCAGGGTTTCGTTGGGCACGATGCTTTCGGTTCCGTCGAATGCTTTCAACAAGGTGTAACGCGTGTTGATCTGGCTGACTTCGCCATATTTGTTGTCGACGGTGACCATATCCCCGATACGCACCGAGCGATCAAGCAGGATGATGAATCCGGACACATAGTTGCTGGCTACCTTTTGCAGACCGAAGCCGATGCCCACCCCGAGTGCGCCGCCGAACACCGACAGCACCGTGAGATCGATCCCCACCGCGGGCAGCGCCACCAGCACCGCCAGGATCAGGAAGACCGTGCGCACCGCCTTCGACAGCGCCATGCGCAGCGACAGGTTCAGTTGCGTAACGCCCATCAGGCGGCGCTCGACCAGGCGCCCCAGCATCAGCGCCGCGATGATCGCTACCACGATCACCGCCGCCGCCTGCAACAGCAGCCACAGCGAGAAGCGATGGCTTCCCGACTGGAACGACAGTGCTTCCATTGCGGCGTGAATGCGCGGCAACAAACCGGTGATGTGCAGCGCAAACGCGCCCCAGATCAGCCAGGCCGCCGAACGCTCCCACACTTTGAGCGACTCGCGCGGCTCGAATACGTAGCGCAGCGAATAAATCGCCAGCCGCACACCCACCAGCGACAGCAGCAGCGGCACCGCCAGGTTCAACAGATGGGTATTGGCCAGCCACACGCCCGCAAGGTCGCGCCCGAGCAGCAGCGCCAGCAGCATGAGGAGCGGAACGCCGACCCGATGCATCCCCCCGCGCCCGGCCGTCCACAGGGCGCCGGTTTTATCGAGATAGGGATGGATCAAGCGCATCGCACCCCAGGCCGCCAGCGCACACGCCGCCAGGACGCCGGCTTGCCACAGCAAGGTTGAGTTATACCCGGCCTCGATGAGGGGCGTCAGGAGGTTGTCGAAAGGAAGAGGTTTGGCCAAGGCGGTCTCGAAATTCATGCGTGCGGTTCACCCGGTTTTCCACCGGGCAGGCGTGACCGGATGATAAAAGGTTTGCTTCCTTAATGTGTAAAATCGGCGTACATCGCCTCGACTGCGTCCTTGTAACGGCCAAGAACCTGGTTGCGTTTGACCTTGAGGGTGGGCGTCAACAAACCGTCATCCACCGTCCACGGTTTGAGTTCCGGATGCACGCGGCGGATCTGCGCGTAGCCCGGAAAAGCCCCAAGGTGGCCGGCGACGCGCCGGGTCAACGCTTTCAGCACGCCGGGATCGCTCAGGGCCGCCGGGTGTGTCGGGTCAACATCGAAGCCTGCTGCAAAAACCGGCCAGTGTTCCTCGTTGAGAACGATCAGGGCAGCGAGATAGGGCCGGCCTTCGCCAACGATCATCACCTGCTCGAACAACGGGTCAAGCAGGATGCTCGACTCCATCTCGGACGGCGACACCTTCTCGCCGTTGCTCAGCACGATGATGTCCTTGATCCGGCCAACCAGGGTGATATAGCCCTGTGCATCGACGCTGGCCTGGTCGCCGGTGTGCAGCCAGCCGTCGGCGTCGATCATGGCGCGGGTGGCGGCCTCGTCCTTCCAGTATCCGCGCATCACGCAACGGCTGCGGGTCAGCAGCTCGTCGTCGTCGCCGATCTTCACCTCGACGCCGGGCAGGGGCTTGCCGATGCTGGCGGGCCGGCTGGAATGCGGGCGGTTGACGCTCACCACCGGACCGGCCTCGGTGAGCCCGTAACCCTGGTAGATCGGCACGCCGAGGCCGATGAAAACGCGCGCAATGTCGGGCGACAGCGCCGCGCCGCCGGAAATCGCCACCTTCAGGCGGCCGCCCAGCTTGTGCATGATGGGGAGCGCCACCCGCTTCCGCAGCATCGGCCACAGCAGCAATTCGGGATGCCAGCCCGCCCGTCCCTGCTGGCGCTCAAAGCGCCGCCAGCCGACCCGGACCGCCAGATTGAATATTTTTGCGGCAAGCGGCCCCTTCTTCGCCAGCCCCCCCTGGATGCGGCCATAGACGAGCTCGTAAATGCGCGGCACCGAGATCAGCACGGTGGGGCGGATATCCCGCAAATCCTGCGCCAGTTGGGCGATGGATCGCGCATACGCGACTTCGGCGCCAAGCAGCATCGGCAGGTAGTAACCCGCGGTGCGTTCCAGGGTGTGGGACAGCGGCAGGAAGGACAAAAACACCTCATCCGGCCCGAAATCCGCGCATTGCGATGCGTAGAAGGCGTTCCACAGCATGTTGCCGTGCGTCAGCATCACCCCCTTGGGGCGCCCGGTGGTACCCGAGGTGTACACGATGCTCGCCAGCATGCCGGCATCCAGGCGGGGCTCGGCCGCCGGTGCGCCGGCTGCCTCAAGCCAGTCGGCCGCGACCACGAAGCGCGACTTGCAGTCGGCCTGTCCGTTTTCAGGCTCGGTCAGGCTGACGATGCATTCCAGGGTGTGCGACGCGGCCGCGATCTCGGCCAGCCTGTTGTGCTGAAACCGGCCCTCGACCAGCAGCAGCCGGGCTTCGGCATGGTCGATGATGTAGGCCGCATTGTCGGGCCGGTCGTCTGGGTAGAGCGGCACCGTCACCAGACCCAGCCCCAGCGCGGCCTGATCGAAGATTACCCACTCGACGCTGTTTCTCAGCATCAGCGCAACGCGGTCGCCCTGCACTAGCCCTTCCCGCGCCAGCGCCGCCTGCCAGCGCGCCACCTGCGCCGCCATCTGCGCCCAGGTGAAGCTCACCCAGCTGCCGCGGGCCTCGTCGAACTGGCGATAGGCCAGCCGATCGGGCGTCGCCGCGACGCGTGCGCGAAACAGGCCGCATAGCGTGGCAAGCGAATCGGGATGGAGCGACACAGCCGTCATATCGGATCGTCAAGCATCGGAGGCGAACATTGCAGTCATAGCCGCAAAGCCATGGCGGATCAAGCAGCGCCGCCCTTGACCAGGGCCGCGGCGAAAAATCCGTCGGTGCCGTGCACTGCGGGAGACAGCTTCAGCATGGCGCCGGTATCGAGCGGAATCCTGTGCTGCGCCAGCAACCCGTTCACCGGATGCAGGGTGAACCCGCCTTCGGCCAGCAGTCCTTCGACGATGGCCTCGTTCTCCTCCCGCAGCAGGCTGCAGGTGGCATAAACCAGCCGGCCGCCGGGTTTCAGCAGTTTCGCCGCCGAGCGCAGGATGGCCGCCTGTTTTTGCGTCAACTCGTCGATGCTCTCGGGCGACTGGCGGAATTTCAGGTCGGGATTGCGGCGCAGCGTACCCAGGCCCGAGCACGGCGCATCGACCAGCACACGGTCGAGCTTGCCTGCCAGACGCTTCACCCGGGTGTCGTTCTCCGACGCAATCAGTTGCGGCATCACATTGGACAGGCCCGAGCGCGCCAGCCGCGGCTTCAGGTTGGTCAAGCGCTTTTCAGCCACATCGAACGCATACAGGCGTCCGGTCGACGCCATCATCGCGCCGATGGCGAGCGTCTTGCCGCCGGCGCCGGCACAGAAATCGCACACCATTTCGCCGCGCCGCGCGCCCAGCAGCAGCGCCAGCAACTGGCTGCCCTCATCCTGAACCTCGATGCTGCCGTCAAGAAACAGCGGATGGCGGTTGATGGCCGGGTGCTCCTTGAGACGAATGCCCCAGGGTGAAAACGGCGTCGCCACGGCGGCGATGCCGGCCACCGTCAGCTGCGCCAGCACCGCATCGCGCTCGGCCTTGAACGCGTTCACCCGCAGGTCGAGCGGCGCGGTCTGCTGCAGCGCCCGCCCCAGCGCGAGAATGTCGGCATCGCTCATGTCAGGCCGCAGCTTGTCGACCACCCAGTCGGGCAACTCGGCCGCCACGCCCAGCGGCAGGTTGTCGGTGGCGGCATCGCGAATATGCTGCACCAACTCGGGCTTGGCGAATCGTTCCAGGGTGGCGCCGCTGACGCCGCGCGACTTGATCAGCCAGGCGACGATCAGCGTGCGCGGATTGGCGGCAGGCACCACCACCGACAGATAGCGATAACGCCGCAGCACGCCGAACACCGCCTCGGCGACAAACGCGCGGTCATGCGAGCCGAGCTTTTTGTGTTCGCGGAAAAACGCCGACAGTACGGCATCGGCGGGCCGCTTGAAATCCAGCACCAGATCGAGCGCCTGGGTGGCGAGTTGCAACAAGGGGGGATTCAGTTCCATGCGCGCTTTCCGGGATTGGCATCCGCGTGATTGACCATCGTGACAGCGCGCATTATCCCTCAGCGGGCAAGCGCGCAGCCCCTCCGCGCGTCGTCAGTCGCGCGCGACCAACAATATCGATCGCTTTAAAAACAAAAACATGATCCGCGAAGAGCGCGAAGAAACGCCAGGGCTTTACTTCGCGCCCCTTCGCGTCCTTCGCGGATATAAAGCGCGGCAGTTGACCGGGCTGAAGCCGGCCGATAAGCCCCCCAAGCCAGAGGAAACGCCAGCGCCAGCAGCAGGGTTGGCGCTGCGTGCGCTCATGCCGCGATCCTCTGTTCAGTCGAACGACTGCACCGCGCGCAATGCGGCGATGCGCTCTTCCAGCGGCGGGTGCGTCATGAACAGGCGCTTCAGTCCGCTGGCGCCGCCGCCGCTGATGCCGAATGCGGCCATCTTCTCCGGAAGCGGCGCCGGGTGCAGGCTGTTGAGACGCTCGAGCGCGGAGATCATGGCCTGCTTGCCGGCGAGCGAGGCGCCGCCGCGGTCGGCGCGGAATTCACGCTGGCGAGAGAACCACATCACGATGATCGAGGCGAGAATGCCGAGCACCAGTTCGGCGACGATCATGGTGACGAAGTACGCCGGCCCGTGGCCGCGCTCGTTCTTGAACACCACGCGGTCGACGGTATGGCCGATGACGCGCGAGAGGAACATCACGAAGGTGTTCACCACGCCCTGGATCAGCGCCAGCGTCACCATGTCGCCGTTGGCGACGTGGGCAATTTCATGGCCGATCACCGCTTCGGCCTCCTGCCGCGTCATGGTGCTCAAGAGGCCGGCGGACACCGCGACCAGCGCGTTGTTCCTGTTCATGCCGGTGGCGAAGGCGTTGACTTCGGGCGAAGGGAAGATGCCGACTTCGGGCATGCCGATGCCCGCATCCGCGGCGTATTTCTTGACGGTCTCGACCAGCCAGAACTCGGTCGAATTCGATGGCGTCTCGATCACCTGAACGCCCATCGATTTCTTCGCCATCCATTTCGAGATCGCAAGCGAAATCAGCGAACCGCCAAAGCCCATCACCGCCGCGAAGATCAGCAGCGAAGTCAGGTTCAAACCCTGCGCGGTGAGATAGGGCTCGACGCCCAGGATGCGCATGGTGATCGACAGCACCAGCACGATCGCCATGTTGGTAGCCAAAAACAACAGAATCCGTTTCATAGGTGTTCTCCAATCGAACAGACAAGTCAGCAATAGACACAGGATACGCCCGAAAGTATCCCAATAAAATTCGATTTTTATGCCAATATGATTCGTATTTATCGAATCGAGTACGGGCATGCTCAATTTTAAACATCTGTATTACTTCCACACCGTGGCCAAGGCGGGCGCGGTCAATCGCGCCGCGGAAAAACTGCACCTGACCCCGCAGACGCTATCCGGCCAGATCAGCACCTTTGAAACGCGCCTTGGCACGCCGCTGTTTCGCCGCAGCGGGCGGCGGCTGGAACTGACCGACGCGGGAAAGATGGCGCTGGCGTATGCCGACGAAATTTTCCAGGTGGGCGCCGAACTGGAGGATGTGCTGCAGAACAGGTCATCCGCCCGCATGGCGACTTTCCGCGTCGGTGTCGCCGACGCCGTGCCCAAAAGCATCGCCCACCAGTTGATCGCGCCCGGACTGCTGATCGAGGAGCCGACCCGGCTGATCTGCACGGAAAACCGTCTGGAGCGGTTGCTGGCGGATCTGGCGATCCATCGGCTGGACATGGTTCTGGCCGACCGGCCACTGCCTCCCAACATGGACATCAAGGGCTACAGCCATCCGCTCGGCGAATGCGGCATCGGTTTTTTCGCCACCGCCGAACTGGCCGCCCGGCTGGCCGGAACCTTTCCGCAGCGCCTGGACGGCGCGCCGCTGCTGCTTCCCGGCGAGGAAAGCGCGCTCCGCGCGCCGCTGCTGCGCTGGCTAGAACGGCAAGGCGTGCAGCCCAACATCGTCGGCGAATTCGACGACAGCGCACTGATGCAGGCGTTCGGCGGCGCGGGAGCCGGGGTGTTTCCCGTGCCGATGACCAGCACTGCGGCAATGGCGCTGCCGCCCGGCCTGCTCAAGCTGGGCGAAACACAGGAAGTGCGCGAACATTTTTTTGCGATTTCAGTGGAACGGCGCCTGCGTCACCCGGCGGTGGTGGCCATCAGCGAAGCGGCGCGGTTGACGCTGTTTGCCCGGCCGCCTGCCTGATCAGGCAGGCCCGTTCGTCACGGGGGAATCGCATGGCCGCATCGAATCGCCCGCACCGGCAACCAGTTCCACCGCCCGGGACGGGTCGATGATTCGAAATCGCAACAGGCGGCGCCGCCGCAATCCGAGCAGCGCACGGTCCTTGCTGACCAGCACGTCCGCGGATTCGGCATCGGCCAGTTCGAGAAACTTCTGGTCGTCGGCATCGCGACAGCGCGGCAGCGTCCCTGGAGGCGGCGCATCGACGCAGTGCGCCAGCGCCCGATAGCGGACCCACAGGCTGGCCTGCGCGGCCGCATCGAGCCGGAAGGCCGGATACGCCAGCACCCGTCGCAGTTCTTCCAGCGTCGCCTCCGTCACCCGGCATTCGATCATCCCCGATTCCAGCGCCCGCAAAATCGGTTGCGCCGCCGGATCGGAGAAATGCAGCAGGTCGAGCACCACATTGGTGTCGATCACCCAGACCGGTTTATTCAAGCCCCGTGTGCTCGGCGATGAACTCGCGCACCCAGTGTTCCGGCTTGGCGCTGGAGAACCGCCCGACGATCTCGCCCTTGACGAACAGCAGCACGGTGGGGAAGCCGCGTAGGCCGTAGCGTCCCGCGAGTTTCATGTTGTCGCCTTCGTCGACCTCGACCTTGGCCATGTGGATCCTGCCGGCGTGATGCGCGATGACGCGCTCCAGCACCGGCGTCAGCGCCCGGCAGGGCGGACACCAGTCGGCCCAGAAGTCGACCAGGACCGGCAGCGTTCTGGAAGCCTCGATCACGTCGCGGTCGAAGTGTTCAAGATGGGTATCGAAAATCAGGCCCGAAGCAGGGTCGGCGTGTGGATGGGTCATGGGGTGGAATCCGTCTGTCGTCGTGGTTCGAAATCAATGCCGCCTATTTTGCCTCAAGGACCCGCCGTTTTTGCCGGCGCCGGCCGGGCCAAGCCGGATCCGCCGCGCAAGAAATCGCTTCACCAGGAGGTCGAAGGGCTGTTATTTTTACGGCATGGAAGCGCGCTTTTATCGAGAACAGGAAATTGCCCGACTGCCGGACTTTCTTCCCTCCGCCACCTACAACCTGGCGCACACGCTGCTATCGCGCACGGACGGCTGCCTTTTTGTGCCGATCCGCAGCCTTCAGTACATGGCGGTTCTGGACGCCGAGGAGTTCATTTTTGTAGACGGCCAGAACAGGGCCTGGGTCGAACTGGCCTGGCAGAATTCCGTCCGCGGGCGCGCAGCGCGCTCGACGAACGGGTGCCGTTCGAAGTGGCGCATTACACAACGCAGGCCGCGGAAACCATGAAGCGCCTTCCGGCCGAGTTTCTGAAGGCGCTTCAGGTGCTGGCCAAGCGCGACCTGCCGCGGCAGGATGCGCGCGTGCTGCCGCTGGTACGCCCTCCCCGCCCGAAGTGAGGGATGGGCTCCGCACGGGAATAAGCCCGCGAACTTCGCCGACTGGACGCCACGGCCACCGCAATGTTAAAAAGCCTGCATGCGCCTCCCCGTCTCCCCCTGCCTACCATGAACGACCACGGTGTTTTTTCCGTCCTGGTCGTGGAAGACCATGCGGATCTGGCGGCGAACATCGCCGATTTTTTGGAAGGCCATGGCCATCTGGTGGACGTGGCGATGGATGGCGTGACCGGCCTGCATCTGGCGGTCACCCAGCCCCACGATGTCATCGTGCTCGATCTGATGCTGCCCGGCATCGACGGCCTCACCCTGTGCCGTCGACTGCGCCAGGATGCGCAGTCCGAAACGCCGGTGCTGATGCTGACCGCGCGCGCCTCGCTGGACGACAAGGTCGCCGGCTTCGGAGAAGGCGCCGATGACTATCTGACCAAACCGTTTGAGCTGCGCGAGCTGGAACTGCGCCTCGCCGCCCTGGTGCGGCGTGCCAGGAGCGGCGAACGCCTGAACCGGCTGCAGGTGGCCGACCTGGTGTTCGACCTCGGCGCCCGCGTCGTGCAACGCGCGGGCCGCACGCTCACCCTGCCCCTGCTGCCGCTGCGCATCCTCGAACTGTTGATGAAGCGCTCGCCCAACGTGGTCTGGCGGCGCGAAATCGAACAGGCCGCCTGGGGGGATTCGCCGCCCGATTCCGATTCCCTGCGGGTGCACATGCACACCCTGCGTGCGGCCATCGACCCACCTGACCTGCAGCCCCTGCTCCATACCGTGCGCGGAGTTGGCTACCAGCTGAAAGCACCGGATGCCCCGTCTGCATAGCCTGCGCGCACGGGTCGCCCTGTATTTCGCCGGCCTGGGTGCGCTGCTCAGCCTGGTCATGGCCATGATGATGTACCAGTCCGCCCATGACCTGAGCCTGCGCCTGGTGGATGAAACCCTGACCGCCGAACTGGACGACTACATCGCCCGCCGCGGGCGCAACCCCCACTCGCTGCCGCCATCCACCGTCATCCTGCAGGGCTATGTGCGTGAAGCGGGCGAGACGGACGGCGTGCCGGATTACCTCGCCAGGCTGCCGCCCGGCCGTCACGAAGTCCGCGTCGGCGAGCTGTTCTACCGGGCAGCCGTCCTCGACCAGGACAACGCCCGCTACTACCTGCTTCACGACATCTCCCTGAAACTCAAGCGCGAGCGGCGCTTTGCCCAGCAGCTCAGCGTCGTTGCATTCGCCATGACCCTGCTCTCCGCCTTGCTGGGTATTTTTCTTTCCGGCGCGGCGATCGCGCCGGTGCGCGACCTCGCCGCGCGGGTACGCCACCGCCGGCCGGAAGACTGGGACCGGCCGCTGGCCGAACATTTTCATGATCGCGAAATCGAGGAACTGGCCGGCGTATTCGACCGCCAGCTCAGCCGCATGCGCGCCTTCATGGAGCGCGAGCGCGCCTTCGGCGCCGACATGAGCCACGAATTGCGCACCGCGCTGGCCGTCATTCTCAGCGCCACCGAAGTGCTGCTGGACGACGACAAGCTGAACGAAAAGCAAAAGGCGCGCGTGCAGCGCATCGAGCGAGCAGCGCGCGACATGGCCGAACTCGGCACCGCCCTTCTGCTCATGGCGCGCGAGGATCATGCCCAGCCCGCCAGCGGCTGCCAGGTCGCCGCGGTCATCGAGGACGCGGTGGAAAGGCAGCACCACGTGCTCGGCAGCAAGCCGATTGCCGTCGACGTGCAAACCGACCCCAGCCTCGTCGTCGCCGCCGATTGCGGGCTGGTCGATATCCTGGTCAGCAACCTGGTGCGCAACGCCTTTTCCTACACCGACGCCGGCAGCGTCACCATCCGTCAGGACAGCCGCAGCCTCGTCATCTCCGACACCGGCCGCGGCATTCCCGCCGACGCCATCGACCAGGCCTTCCTGCGCCACTTCCGCGACATCAGCAGCACCGGCGCCGGCATCGGCCTGTCCCTGGTCAAGCGCATCTGCGACCGCTACGGCTGGCAAGTCCGGCTGGAGAGCGGGGAGCAGCAGGGCACCACCGTGACGGTAGTGTTCGCGCGGCTGGAAAGCAGGCAGCACAGCCAATAGCGGCCCCTCCCCCATCCGCGATCAATGCGGCCCCGATTCCAGCCTTCACGGTTTTTGCGGTTCGTTGGGCGGTTTTCCGGGGCACCAGGTCGCGCCGATGGTGTAACGTTCGGGTCCGCAATAAATATGCCCCAGATTATCCCGCATGAAATTTCGCCCGTTCCGTTTCACCCACCTGCCGTTTCTGCCCTACGCCCTGTTGTTTCTGTCCATCGCCAGCCTGACGCGCCTGGCGCTGACGGCACAAACCGGCCTCGGCACGATCCCGGTTTCGCTCTGGCCCGACCTGTTCCTGCGCGGCATCGGATTCGATCTGGCGGTGCTCGCCTGGCTGCTCGCGCCGATGCTGCTGTGGGCCACGCTGTGGCCAGGGCGCTGGCGCAATACGCGCTGGCAGGGGGAGCTGCGCCTGGCGATCTTCTTCCTGATGGCGACGATCCTGCTGTTCGGTGCGCTTTCGGAATGGGTTTTTTGGGAGGAGTTCGAAACCCGTTTCAACTTCATCGCCGTCGATTATCTGGTCTACACCCACGAAGTAATCGGCAACATCGTCGAGTCCTATCCGGTCGGCACCCTGCTCGCCGGTGTGGCTGCGCTGGCTGCGTTTCCGACCTGGCTGTTTCGATCGCGCATCCGGGCCGCGGGCATTCCCGCAACCCAGGTCCGCTTGCGCCTGCTGTATGCCGTCCTGGCGGTGGCCCTGCCCTGGGGCGCATGGAATCTGGCCGATGTCGACCAGATGCAGTTTTCCGGCAACGCCTATGCCAACGAGCTTGCCGGCAACGGCCTGATGACCTTCGTTGCCGCCTTCCAGCGCAACGAACTGGATTATGAGCGCTTCTATGCGACGCTCCCCCCGGCGCAAGCTGATCGCATCCTGGCCGAGCTCGGCGTTGAACGAGCGCCGCTGTCGAAGGCGCTGAATCCCGGTCCCGACGAAAGCGAGCTCTTCGATTTGCGGCGCCTGCCGTTCAAGCGCCCGCCACGCAACGTGGTGCTGATTTCGGTGGAAAGCCTGTCCGCCAGGTTTCTCGGCAGCTTCGGAAATCCGGCCGGGTTGACCCCGCGTCTGGACGCACTGGCAAAGGACGGCCTGCTGTTCACCCATCTCTATGCCACCGGCACGCGCACGGTGCGCGGCCTGGAGGCCCTGTCGCTCGGCACGCCGCCGATCCCCGGCCAGGCGATCGTGCGACGGCCCGGCAACGAGCATCTGGCGACAGCCGGCGAGATTCTGCGCCGGCAGGGCTACGAGACGCTTTTCCTGTATGGCGGCTACGGCTATTTCGACAACATGAATGGCTACTTCGCCGGCAACGACTATCGGGTGGTCGACCGTACCGATTTTCCGAAAGCATCGGTCGGCTTCGGCAACGTCTGGGGGGTCGCCGACGAGTTCCTTTACGACAACAGTCTCGTGCAGCTCAACCAGGCCCATGCCGCAGGCAAACCGTTCCTGGCGCAGATCATGACCACCTCCAACCACCGCCCCTATACCTACCCCGATGGCCGCATCGACATCCCCTCGCCGGGCAAACGCGAGGGCGCGGTGAAATACACCGATTACGCGATCGGCCGCTTCATCGACCAGGCACGCAACAAACCCTGGTTTGACGAAACCCTGTTCGTCATCGTCGCCGACCATTGCGCTTCCGCCTCCGGCAAGACCAAGCTGCCGGTTCCGGGCTATCACATCCCGCTGATTCTCTACGCGCCGTCCATGCTGGCTCCTGGGCGCGACGACCGACTTGCGAGCCAGATCGACATTCCGCCAACCTTGCTGGATGTGCTGGGCCTGCCCGGCGACAACCATTTCTTCGGCAAGTCGCTATTCGAACAGCGCCTCGAAAACCGGCGTGCCTTCATCAGCAATTACCAGGAACTGGGCTACCTGAAAGCGGACAAGCTGATCGTGCTGGGCCCGAAGCAACGGGTCGACACCTTTCGGATCGATGCCAACGGCGAAGCCAGTCCTGCCGCACCGGATTCGCGCCTTCGCGACGAGGCCGTGGCCTACTACCAGGCCGCTTTCAAGGCGTTCAAAGAGGGCGCATTGAAAATGCGGGCGCAGGAAAAGGGTATGACGCGATAGTCACATGTTCGAACCGCCTGGGCGCCGTGCGCTTCCGGTTCGATGGGTCTCGCCGCCAGCCTGTTTGCGTTGCGGGGACGCGCGGCCTGCCCCTGAAAATGCGAAAATTGACACGGGCGCCGGAAAACCCTACAAGAAACCTGCACAAGTGAGAATCCGTCTCATATGAGACATCCCTGATACATGACCTCGCCCGCGCACACCTTTCCCCTTCACGGCCCCGGACTGCGCGGGACCCGGCGGCCCCGCGTGGCCATCGTCGGCCGCACCGACAGCGGCAAGCACAGCATTTTCCGCGCGGCGGCCGCCACCTCCACCCGCCACGAGCGCCTGGCCGGCATCGGCCCCGCGTACGAGGAATGCCTGGTCGAGGTGGGCATCGACCAGATTTCCCTGGTCGCGTTGCCCGCCATCGACGGCCTCCACCACCCGGACGAAGGCGCCTGCGTGACGCTGAAATATCTGCTGTGGGGTGACCGCTGGCCGGTCATCGCCGGGCACGAGGCGCATCAGCCGGAGCACGCATTCGACGCTCCCGACGTGCTGCTGATGGTGATGGACGCCACCGCGCTGGAGCGCGACCTCGAGCTTGCGCTGGAACTGACGCAGCTGGGACGGCCGATGGTGTTCGCGCTCAACCGCATGGACGAGGCACGGGCCAAGCGGCGCTTCATCAACGTGCGCACCCTCGCTTCCAGACTGGGCGCGCCGGTGGTGCCGACCGTCGCGCACATGGGCATCGGCCTGGCCGACCTGTATTCCACCGTGGTGCGCATCGCACGCGAGGCCCGGCATGCCCACGCGCAGCCGCCGTCCCATCCCCCCAGCGCGCACATCGAGGCGCAATTGCGCGCCATCGCCGACATCGCGCACCAGCCCGACGTAGCGGCTGCGTTCGCGGCGCCCGAAGCCTTGCTGACGCACCAGCTCGCCGAGAACGACGGCTACTTCGCACAGGAATTGCAGGCGCATTTTCCCGACCGCCACGCCGCCCTGCTCGCCGCGCGCGCCGCCGCCGACGCGGCGCTGCCGCGCCCGCTGGCGGAGGAAATCCACGCCGACCGCCATCACCGCGCCGCCCTGCTGTACGAGGCGGTGACCCGACCCGGCGAGGAAGGCGCGCCGCCGCGCTGGCAGCGCTGGGCGGACGATCTTTTCCTGCATCCACGCTGGGGCTTCGCCGGCACCCTGGCGGTGTTCGCGCTGGTGCTGCTGTTCGTTTTCGAGGTGAGCGCCTTTCTCGACAGCCTCACCGTCGCGCGCCTGATCGTGTGGGCCGAGCCGTGGCAGCCGACCGATCTCGCGGGGGTGCTCGCCCGCGCCGTGCTGGACGGCTTCATCGGCCTGGCCGGCATCGTCATCCCCTACATGATCCCGCTGGTGCTGCTGCTGGTGTGGCTGGAAGAATCCGGAATCATGCACCGTGTCGCCTTCGTGGTGGATCGCGGCTTCCATCGGCTGGGGCTGCATGGCGGCGTCGCCCTGCCTTTCCTGATGGGACTGGGCTGCAACGTGCCGGCGCTGGCCGCCACCGCCGCCGTCACCCACGGCCGCGACCGCACCGTGGCCTCGCTCTTGATCACCTTCCTGCCGTGTTCGGCACGCTCGGCCATCATCCTGGCGGTGGGCGGCAAGTACCTCGGCGGCCTCGGCGTGTTCGCGCTGTTCATGCTCGCCCCCGTCGTCGTCAGCCTGGTCGGCAAGCTGCTCAAGCGCCGCTATCCCGAGACCACCCCCGGCATGATCCAGGAGATCCCCGCCTACGCCGTGCCCAGCCTGCGCGCCCTGCTCGCCAGTACCTGGGAGCGCAGCCGCGACATCGTCACCATCGTGCTGCCGCTGCTGGTCGCAGGCAGCGTGGTGCTGGCGCTGCTGGGCTATTTCGGCGCCGATGCCTGGATCAATCTCGCGCTGACGCCGGTGACCGGATGGTGGCTGGGGCTGCCGGTGGCGCTGGGGGTGCCGATCCTGTTCGGCGTGCTGCGCAAGGAACTGTCGCTGCTCATGGTGTTCCAGGCGCTCGGCACCCAGGAACTGTCCAGCGTGCTCGACACCACGCAGATCGCCACCTTCCTGGTGTTCCTGACCTTCTATGTGCCCTGCGTGTCCACCTTCGCCATGATGCTGAAGCTGCTCGGCCGGCGCGACGCGCTGTATTCGGTCGGCCTTTCCATCGGCGTGGCGCTTGCCGTGGCGGCGGCGGTGCGCTGGTCACTGGAATTGACCGGGCAGGTCTTATAGCGGATTGGAGGGTCGATTCCGGCCCTTCGCCGTCCACGAATTAACACCGGCTTGCCCATCGCTTAACCTTGGGTTAACACCCTCATCGCTACGATTCGACCCAATTCTCCTGGTCGGATTTTACAAGCGATGCTTACCCCTCTTGCCCGTTTAAGTGTTCCTTCCCTCCGCCCCGATTGGCCTCGGTTTCTGCCGTTTCTGCGCTGGCGTAACCGCGTCAACAAGCAAAGCCTGCGCGATGACCTCATCGCCGGCCTGACCGGCGCGCTGGTTGCGCTGCCGCAGGGCGTGGCCTTTGCCACCATCGCCGGCATGCCGCCGGAATACGGCCTCTATGCGGGGATGATCCCGGCCATCATCGCGGCGCTCTTCGGTTCCTCCTGGCATCTGGTGTCGGGGCCGACCACGGCCGCCTCGATCGTGCTGTTCTCGGTGCTGTCGCCCCATGCCGAGCCAGGCACAGCGCAGTACGTGAGCCTGGCGCTGACGATGACTTTTCTGGTCGGGGTGATCCAACTGGTGATGGGGCTGGCGCGCATGGGCACGCTGGTCAACTTCATCTCGCACTCGGTGGTGACCGGGTTCACTGCCGGCGCGGCAATCCTCATCGCCACCAACCAGGTGAAGCATTTCTTCGGGCTGGAGATTGCGCGCGGGGCGTCGTTCAGCGACACCTGGAGCGCCCTGTTCCACCAGATCGACCAGATACAACCGGGCGTGACGGCGGTGGCCAGCCTGACCCTGGTGCTGGGCATCGCGGTCAAACATTTTTTCCCGAAATGGCCCTACATGATCGTGGCCATGCTGGGCGGCTCGGCTGCGGCGGCCGCACTGAGCGTTTGGCAAGGCGTGCAGATGTCGACGGTGGGCGCGTTGCCGGCGAGCCTGCCGCCGCTGTCGGCGCCTGCGCTGGATGGCGAAAGCATCCGAGCGGTCGCGTCCGGGGTGGTGGCGGTGACGCTGCTGGCGCTGACCGAAGCCGTGTCGATCGCGCGTGCGCTGGCCGCGCGCTCCGGCCAGCATATCGACGGCAACCAGGAATTCATCGGCCAAGGCATGTCGAACCTCGCCGGCGCGTTCTTCTCGGGCTACGTCGCCACCGGCTCCTTCAACCGCAGCGGCGTGAACTATGCGGCCGGCGCCAAGACCCCGCTGGCGGCGATGATGGCGGGCGTGTTCCTGCTGCTGGTGGTATTGCTGGTGGCGCCCTGGGCGCGCTTCCTGCCCAACGCCGCCATGGCCGGCATCCTGTTTCTGGTGGCGTGGGGGCTGATCGACTTCAAGGAGATCGCCCATACGGTGAAGACCAACCGCTCCGAGCTTGCCATCATGGCCGCCACCTTCGCCGCCACGCTGTTCCTGACGCTGGAAGAGGCCATCATCATCGGCGTGCTGATGTCGCTTTCGCTGTATCTGGCTCGCACCTCCAAGCCGCAGGTACGGGAGCGCGCGCCCAACCCACACAGCATGAAGCGCAAGTTCACCGACGCCGATCACGCGCCGCAGTGTCCGCAACTGCGCTTCGTTCGCATCGACGGCTCGCTGTTCTTCGGCGCCACCGCGCATGTGCGCGAGAAACTGGCGGCACTGGACATTGCACGGCCTGAGCAGAAACACGTGGCGATCATCGCGCACGGCATCAACTTCATCGACATGGCCGGCGCCGAGGCGCTCGCCGACGAAGCGCGGCGGCGGCGCGCGGCGGGCGGCGGACTCTACCTCATCGGCATCAAGGACACGGTGCAGGAACAGCTGGCCGAAAGCGGCGCCCTTAAAGCGATCGGCGGCGCCAACCTGTTCGATTCCAAGACCGAGGCCATCGCCGAGATCTATCGCCGCCTGGACCGCGATATCTGTCGAACCTGCAACGCGCGCATTTTCCGCGAATGCGCACCCGCGCGTACCGAGACAGCCGCTTTGCCTCAGCCCCTTATCCACGCAGGAGCCCATTCATGAAAACCCGTCAGCGCATTTTGATCCCCTTCACCCACGGCTATAGCGGTTCGGCCTTGCTTCGCCGAGCCAGCGACATCGTCGCATCGGGAGATGTCGAACTGCTGTTGGCGAGCGTGCTGGACACCCGGTCCGGTTTCGACATTGACGGCCCTGCCGGAAACCTTCCGGGCGAGCGCGCTGCGCGGCTCGCGCCGGCCGAGCAGAAAAGGCTTGAGCACGATTTGATTCGCCACGGCCTCGACCGGGCACAGGCCACCGTGATCTGGGGAGAACCGCGCTCCGCCCTCGCCACCCTGATCGGCAGTTGGCGCCCTGATCTGGTCGTCTGCGACAGCTGGACACGCCGCATGCTGCCCGCCCGTACAAGCAAGGAAGGGCCGGAGATAATGAGGATCGGCCGCAATGGCGCCTTTACGCGCCTGGCTGAATTTTTCTACCCGCAAGCGCAGGGCCAGGCCTGACCGGGATAAGCCATCCCGAGCTTGGCGCCGGCTTCGCCCTCACGCTGACTTTGCCGTATCGGGGCACGCCCCGTGCCGTCACGGCCAATTTTTTCCGGTGACGCAACAAGAAGGAAACCTCCATGATTCGCCGTAATCCGCAAGGCGACCTGCCGGTCGTGCACGACACCGCCTTTGTCGATCCCACCGCCATCCTCTGTGGCCACATCATTGTTGGCGAGAATGTCTTCATCGGGCCATATGCCGTGATTCGCGCCGACGAGGTCGATGAGAACGGCCACATGGACCCCATCGTCATCGGTGCGCACTCGAATATCCAGGACGGCGTGGTGATCCACTCCAAGGCGGGCGGGCGGGTCGAGATCGGCGAGCACACCTCGATCGCCCACCGCTCCATCGTTCACGGGCCCTGTACGGTGGGCAGCCGCGTGTTCATCGGCTTCAACTCGGTGCTGTTCAACTGCACGGTGGGCGAGGGTTCGGTGGTGCGCCACAACTCGGTGGTCGAAGGCTGCAACGTACCCGACGGCTTCTACATCCCCTCAACCTGCAACATTCACTCGGACGAAGATCTGGCCCGCATCGATCGCGTCACCCCCGACGTGACCGGATTCTCCGAAAGCGTGGCGCAAGCCAACCACGAACTGGTCAAGGGCTACAAGCGCATCCGAAACGAATTCTAGAATTGCATCGACCCCGAAGAACAGCGGATTGTGTCAGCCCTTTTCCACCTCATAGCGCTTCAGTTTGCGCCACAGGGACACCCGATCGATGCCGAGAACCTGCGCGGCGAGGGTCTGGTTGCCGCCTGATTCCTGCAGCACCCAGTTGATGTAGTCCTGTTCCTGTTCCTCCAGGGTGGGGATGCGCCCTGATTTCTTGCGGAAAGTCCGTATGGAAAGATCGCGCAGATCGTCGGGCAAATGAACCGGGCCGATGCTGGAACCGGTGGTCAGCGCCACGCCGCGTTCGATGATGTTTTCGAGTTCGCGCACGTTGCCTGGAAAGTCATAGGCGCGCAGCAGGTCGAGCGCATCGGAGGCCAGTTCGGTGACATGCTTGCCCATCGTCGTCGCGTGCTTCGCCAGGAAGTGATGGGCCAGCAGCGGCACGTCTTCCTTGCGCGCACTCAATGCGGGGATGTGCAGGTTGACGACGTTGAGACGGAAGTAGAGGTCCTGGCGGAAGCCGCCCTGTTTCACCATCTCCTGCACGTCGCGATTGGTGGCCGCGATGAAGCGCACGTCGATTTTGACCGGCGTGGTGGACCCCAGCGGCTGCACTTCCTTTTCCTGGATCACGCGCAGCAGCTTGACCTGCATGGCGGGCGACATTTCGGTAATCTCATCCAGAAACAGGGTGCCGCCGCTGGAGGCTTCCAGCAGACCTTTCTTGTCGGCGTGGGCGCCGGTGAAGGCGCCCTTGGTATGGCCGAACAGTTCGTTGGCCAGCAACTCCTCGTTGAAGGCGCCGCAGTTCACCGCAACGAAGGGGCCGGATTCGCGCCGGCTTTGATGGTGAAGATAGCGCGCGAACAATTCCTTGCCGGTTCCGGATTCGCCGGTGATCAGGATATTGCAGTCGGTCGGCGCGACCTGCCGCGCCATATCGAGCAGGTGCTGCATGCGGCCGTCCTGGGTCAGAATGCGCACCTTGCCCTGGCAGCTTTCCACCCGCTCCCGGAGACTGCGACTTTCACGCCGGTAGCGGATTTTTTCAAGCGCCTCGGCCACCACCTCGCGCACCCGATCCGGCTGGCAGGGTTTGGCAAGGTAGTGGAACGCGCCCTGCCGCATCGCCTCGACGGCGGATTCCAGCGTGGCATCGCCGGTGATCAGGATGACTTCGATGTCGGGATGGCTTTCGCGGCAGCGTCTGAGCAGCTGTGCGCCGTCCACCTTGTCCATGCGCAGCTCGGCGATCACCACGTCGAAGGGCTGTTTCTCAAGCAGGGACTGGGCATTGCCGCCGCTCTGAGTGGCGGTTACCGCATGGCCTGCCTTTTTCAACGCCTGTTCCAGGCTCTTCATGGCGACCTTGTCGTCGTCCACGATCAGAAGCTTGCCGCTAGTCATCTTTTCTCCGGTCATACATGCACACGGCATCGGAATGCCTGCCATATGTTGCATATTGCAATTTGGCAACCCGATTTGCAACAAGCAGTTAAAAAACAGCTTTTAACCTAGATTTAACAAAGCCCTGTTACCGATTCTCGGCGACTCCCCTTCCCTATACGCCCCATGGTGTTGCATTCAGCAACACCATGGATTCGACCCAAATGCCGCGTCCAGGCGTTTTCTCATTACCTTTCAATAAGTTGCATGGCTTTATTGCGGTTGGCACGCTTGCTGCATAGAGGGATCGTCCCGATAACAAGCGCCCTGGAATGAACCACTCCGGCAAACAACGAACCGTTCTGCTCGCCGTCCGCGAAGGGCATGTGGATCCGCGCCTGCTGACCTCGGCGCTGTCGCTTTGCCGCCGTCTCGAGGCCGACATGGAAATCCAGATCATCGCCGGCAGCGCGGCGACGCCGCCCGAAATGGAAGACTTCCTGGCTTCGCTGCGCGAGACGGGGCTGCCTTTCACCCTTGAGGCGAAACCCAGCCTGCGGCGCCGCGATCTGGTCGACTATGCCAACGCCCACGAACACATCGCGGCGGTGGTGATCGACTCCCGCGAGGGCTGGGAGGCGCTGGCGCAGGATCGGAGCAGCGACCCGTGGAAACATCTGGCCTGCCCCCTGGTGACCGCGGCCGCGCCGGACAAGAAACAGCATTGAACCCGCGCCATTAAAATCAACCGACACAGAAAACTGCTCATGCCTGCCTCACTGACCAAATTCCTGCCCTTCCTGCGCTGGTTTCCCCTGAAGGGAGACGTGCTCAGGGCCGACTTCATGGCCGGCCTCACCGTGGCCCTGGTGCTGATTCCGCAGTCGATGGCCTATGCGCAGCTGGCCGGACTGCCGGCATACTACGGGCTGTACGCGGCCTTCCTGCCGGTGGCGGTGGCGGCCCTGTGGGGCAGCTCGAACCAGCTCGGGACCGGGCCGGTGGCGGTGGTGTCGCTGCTGACCGCATCATCGCTGGCGGTATTGGCGGCGCCCGGATCCGACCAGTTCATCGCGCTGGCCATCATGCTGTCGCTGGTGGTGGGCGTCATTCAACTGCTGCTCGGCGTGTTCAAGCTGGGGGTAATCGTCAACTTCCTGTCGCATCCGGTGATCGTCGGTTTCACCAACGCGGCGGCCATCATCATCGGGCTGTCGCAGGTGTCCAAGCTGTTCGGCGTGCCGATGGGGCGCAGCGAGCATTTCATCAACGACATCGTCGGCGTGTTGAAGCAGCTTGGCGACACCCACCTGCCGACGCTGGCGATGGGCGTGCTGGCCATCGCCATGATGTGGGCCATCAGGAAATACGCCCCCAAGCTTCCCGGGGTGCTGATCGCGGTGGTGGTGACGACGCTGCTGTCCTGGTCGATCGGCTTCGAACGCAACGCCAACGGCTCGCTTGAACAGGTTGCCGACCCGCAGCTGCGCACCGTTGTGCAGCAGAGCATGGTTGCAGCTAAGCAGGTGGATGACCTGAATGCGCGGATCGCCGGCAAAGCAGCCGCATTGAAGGCCGCCGAGAAAGCTGGTGAAAACAACGTCGGCGCCGTGCAAATGGAGGCCGAACTGGCGCTGTTGCGGATCGAGCTGCGCGATGCGGAAGCTGCCTTCGCCAAGGAAAAAGCGGCGCTGCGCAACCTGAAGGTAGTGCGCAGCACCGACGCGGAAGGCGCGACTTTGGCGATTTATTCGGCCGAGCGGGCGCCGCAGGGCGTGACGCTGGACGAGACCCGCTACCACCTGCGCAAGCTCAACGCCGAAGGCTTCAAGCTGGTGGGCGGCGGCGAAGTGGTGGGCGCCATCCCGGAAGGCCTGCCCAGCATCCAGATGCCCAGCCTCAACCTGGATGCGCTGGGCTCGCTGCTTTCCGCCGCGCTGGTGATTTCGCTGGTGGGCTTCATGGAAGCCATCTCCATCGCCAAGGCCGTTGCGGCCAGGACCAAGGAGCGCATCGACCCCAACCAGGAACTGATCGGCCAGGGCCTGGCCAACGTGGCCGGCAGCCTCTCCCAGGCGTTCCCGGTCTCGGGCTCGTTCTCGCGCACGGCCGTCAACATGAACGCGGGCGCCCGAACCGGCATGAGCTCGGTGATCACCGCGCTGATCGTGCTGGTCGCGCTGCTGTTCCTCACCCCGCTGCTGTACCACCTGCCGCAGGCCGTGCTGGCCGCCATCATCATCATGGCGGTGGTCGGTCTGGTGAACTTCAAGGCGGTGAAACACGCCTGGCAGGCCAGCCGCCACGACGGCGTCGCCGCGGGCGTCACCTTCGTCGCCACGCTGGCCTTCGCCCCGCACCTGGACAAGGGCATCATGGTCGGCGCGGGTCTGGCGCTCGGCCTGTACCTGTATCGCACCATGTCGCCGCGCGTCGCCATCCTCGGCCGCTACAAGGACGGCACCCTGCGCGACCTCAAGGTGAACCCCGACCTGCCCACCAGCAAGCACGTGGTGGCGATCCGCTTCGACGGTTCGCTGTACTTCGCCAACGTCCCCTACTTCGAGGACGCAATGCTGGAAGCCATCTCCAAGAACCCCGAAGCCAAATACGTGCTGGTGGTAGGCGACGGCATCAACGAGCTGGACGCCTCGGGCGAAGAGGTAATTCATCACCTGGTCGAACGCCTGCACGCCGCCGGGATCACCCTGGTGTTCAGCGGCCTGAAGAAACAGGTGCTGGACGTGATGCGCGCCACCGGGCTGTTCGAGGCGATCGGACAGGACAAGCTGTTCGCCACCGTGGATCAGGCGATTGCCGCGATCTACGAGCAACTGGGCGAAGAGGCTGCGGACGATCTTTTCTGCGCGGTATCACCAGGACGGTAGGATTTCTTGAACATGACAAACGGGCTTTCTTCCTACTTCGCGGATCCGGTCCAGTGGGCCTGGACAGGCGTGATGTTCTGGCTGGTGCTGGGATTCGCCGCCTTGCTGCTGCAACGCTCGCAATACCTGCTGACCCGGCTGCTGTTTCCGCTGGGGGCGCTGGGCGCGCTCTTCATCGCCGGCGTCGGCGTGGCCGGCCTGCTGCAGCCCGCCTCCACCGTGATCCTGCCCATCGGCCTGCCCGACCTGCCTTTCCATCTACGGCTGGACGCCCTGTCCGCCTTCTTCATGGTGCTGCTGGGCGGCGCGGCGTTCGGCATCACGACATATGCATCCGGGTACTTCCGCGGCATGGCCGCCGGCCCGCTGGCACTGCTGGCCCTGTGGTACCACCTGTTTCTCGGCGGTATGGTGACGGTGCTGCTGGCCGACGATGCCTACGCCTTCATGGTGGCCTGGGAAGTGATGGCGCTGTCGTCCTACTTCCTCGTCACCACCGACCACAAGATTCCCGAAATCCGCCGTGCCGGCTTTCTCTATCTGCTGATCGCGCACGTCGGCGCGGTTTCGCTGCTGCTCAGCTTCGGCGTACTGCAGGGTGGCCAGGGCGACTACACCTTCGACACCATGCGGATGGCCGAGATGACGCCGTTCTGGGCCTCGGCAGCCTACCTGCTGGCGCTGTTCGGGTTCGGCGCCAAGGCGGGGCTGGTGCCCCTGCATGTATGGCTGCCGGAGGCGCATCCTGCCGCACCCTCGCCCGTGTCCGCGCTGATGTCGGGGGTGATGCTGAAGACCGCCATCTATGGCCTGCTGCGGGTGACCTTCGACCTGCTCAACATCCAGATCGGCTGGTGGGGCACGCTGGCGCTGGCGCTGGGCCTTGTCACCGCGCTCTACGGCGTGATTTTCGCCGCCGTGCAGTCGGACATGAAGCGGCTCCTCGCCTGGTCGTCGATCGAAAACATCGGCATCCTCATCGCCGCCTTCGGCCTGACGCTGATCTTCTACACCGACGGCAAGGGCGCGCTGGCGGCGCTGACGCTCACCGCGATGCTCTATCACGCGCTCAACCATGCCTTCTTCAAGGGCCTGCTGTTCGTCGGCACCGGCTCGGTCCTGCACGCCACCGGCGAGCGCAACATGGGACGGCTGGGCGGGCTGATGCGCTTCATGCCGTGGACCGCCTGGCTGACCCTGATCGGCGCACTGGCCATCGCCGGCCTGCCGCCGTTGAACGGCTTCGTGTCTGAATGGCTGCTGCTGCAGGCCTTCCTGCTGTCTCCCGGCCTGACCCAGCCCTATCTCAACATGGTGATCCCGGTGGCCGCGGCCACCGTGGCGCTGGCCGCGGCGCTGGCCGCGTACGTCATGGTGAAATTCTTCGGCGTCGTGTTTCTCGGCCAGCCGCGCGACCCCGCGCTGCATCACGCGCACGATGCCGGCTGGCCGGAGCGCCTGGGCATGCTCTGGCTGGCAGCGGGCTGCGTGATGCTGGGCCTGTTTCCCGCCCAGGTCATCGGCTGGCTCGCTCCGGTGGTGCGCCTCCTGACCGGCCAGACCCTGGTGAATGACGGCAACTGGCTGATGCTGGCCCCCGTATCGGCCGAGCGCGCGAGCTACGCGCCGCTGATCTTCTTCGCGGTCGTGCTGGTGGTGCTGCTGCTGACCTTCGTCTGGGTGCGCCTCGTCTATCACGGCCGGGCGCGCCGCAGCGATCCCTGGGATTGCGGCTACCCGGAACACGATGCGCGCATGCAGGACAGCGCCGAAGGCTTCGGCCAGCCGATCCGGCAGATTTTCGAAGTATTCATGCGGGTGGAGCGGGAAACCCCCGACCCCTTCTCGCGCACCCCCCACTACCACGGCGCTTCGCTGGACAAGATCTGGTTCATTGTCTACGAGCCGATCGCTCGCGTGGCGGGCTGGCTGTCGGAACAGGCCGGACGTCTGCAGCATGGCCGCATCCAGTGGTACCTGATCTACAGCTTCGTCACCCTGATCTTTCTTCTGGTCTTTACAACACGATGAGCACCGGCATCCTTCTGCAACTCGCCCAGACCCTGCTGGCCATCCTGCTGGCGCCCCTGCTGATGGGCTGGGTCAACCAGTGCCGCGCCTGGCTGCAAGGCCGCGGCGCGCCGCCAATCACCCAGCCCTATCGCACGCTGAAGAAGCTGTTCAACAAGGACGCGGTGATCGCGCACAACGCCTCGCCGCTGTTCCGCTTCGCGCCCTACATGATCTTCGCCTGCATGGCGCTGGCGGCGGGCATCGTGCCGACCATCGCCAACGATCTGCCGTTCTCGCCGGCCGCCGACGTCATCGCCCTGGTCGGCATCTTCGCGCTGGCGCGGGTGTTCATCGCACTGGCGGCGATGGATATCGGCACCGCCTTCGGCAGCCTGGGCGCGCGTCGGGAAATGCTGGTGTCCTTCCTCGCCGAACCGGCGCTGCTGATGGTGTTCTTCACCGTGAGCTTCATCGCGCAATCGACCGAGCTGCCGGTCATCGTCGAAACGCTGGCGCATCGCGAGTTCGCCATCTATCCCAGCATCATGTTCGCCGCAGTGGCGTTCTGGATGATCTCGGTAGCGGAGAACGCGCGCATCCCGGTGGACAACCCCAGCACCCACCTCGAACTGACCATGATTCACGAGGCGATGATCCTCGAATATTCGGCCCGCCATCTGGCGCTGATCGAGTGGGCGGTGGCGCTGAAGCTGTTCACCTATTCGGCGCTGGGCATCGCGCTGTTCCTGCCCTGGGGCATCGCAGCGCAGGGCGATGTCTCCGCACTGCCTCTGGCGCTGCTGGCCATAGCCGGGAAACTGCTGGTCGGCGGCGCCGTGCTGGCCTTCATCGAGACGATTTCGGCCAAGGTGCGGCTGTTCCGCGCGCCCGAGTTTCTCGGCACCGCCTTTCTCCTGGCGGTGCTGGGCATGTTGATCCATTTCATGCTGGAGGTGTGACATGAGCCTGACCTACCACCTTCAGATCGTCAATCTGCTGGCCGCCCTGCTGCTGCTGATCTCCTTCGCCATGCTGTCGCAGCGACGCATCGCCGGGCTGATCACCCTTTTTGCCTGGCAGGGCGCGGCGCTGGCTGCGTCCGCGGCACTGGTGGGCTGGTCCACCGGCCAGCATCACCTGTATTACTCGGCGGCGCTCACCCTGGTTCTCAAGGTGATTGCCATGCCCTGGTTCTTTTACCGGCTCGTGAAAAAGCTGGATATGGATCGGGATGTGGAGCCGATGATCAACATCCCCACCACCATGCTGATCGGCATCGTGCTGGTGATCTTTTCCTTCAATCTGGCGCAGCCGATATCGGAGCTGTCCGGCACGGTGATGCGCTCGACCCTGGGCATCGCCCTGGCCTGCGTGCTGCTCGCCTTCCTCATGATGATCACCCGCAGCAAGGCGATCCCGCAGGTGATCGGCTTTCTGGCGATCGAGAACAGCCTGTTCTTCGCCGCCACCAGCGCCACCTACGGCATGCCGCTGGTAGTGGAGCTGGGCGTGGCCCTGGATGTGCTGGTGGGCGTGTTCGTGATGGGCATCTTCTTCTTCCAGATTCGCGAGACCTTCGATTCTCTGGATCTGAAACACATGGAAAAACTGAAAGAGCGCTGAGATGGAAATTTACTGGCTACTCGGCATTCCGCTCACGGGCGGCATATTCCTGGCACTGTGGGGCTGCCGGAAACACGCGCCGGAAATCAACGCGCTGTTCAGCTTCCTGACGCTGCTGGCGTCGGCGTTCCTGACCCACCGTATCGTCGACCAGGGCCCGATGCTGGCGGGGGGCGGCTGGTTTTTCATCGACTCGTTCAACGTGTTCCTGGTCGCGCTGACCGCCCTTGTCGCCTTCACCACCGCCCTCTTTTCGCGCCCCTACATGCGCATCGAAGAGGAGCATGGCAAGCTCAACGACAAGCGCCTGCGCCTGTATCACAGCAGCTACCAGATCTTCATCGCCGCCATGCTGCTGGCCTTGACCACCAACAACATGGGCATCCTGTGGGTGGCGATGGAAGCGGCGACGCTGGCCACCGTGCTGCTGGTATCGCTCTATCGCACCCCGGCCTCGCTGGAGGCGGCGTGGAAGTATTTCATCCTGTGCGGCGTCGGCATCGCGCTGGCGCTGTTCGGCACCATCCTTCTCTACTTCGCGGCGGAGAAGATTCTCGGTTCGGGCGGCACCGCGCTGCTATGGACCCACCTGGACGAAGTCAAGACCGAACTTGAACCCACGGTGCTGTCCCTGGCATTCGTCTTCCTGCTGGTCGGCTACGGAACGAAAGTGGGCCTGGTGCCCTTGCACAGCTGGCTGCCGGATGCCCACGCCGAAGGCCCGACGCCGGTGTCCGCCGTGCTGTCCGGCCTGCTGCTCAACGTCGCGCTGTATGCGGTGATGCGCTCCAAGGTGCTGGTCGACGGCGCGCTCGGCAACGACATGGCGGGCAACCTGATGATGGGCTTCGGCCTGCTCTCGGTGGTGGTCGCGGCCTTCCTGATCAAGCGCCAGACCGACGTCAAGCGCATGTTCGCCTACTCCTCGATCGAGCACATGGGCCTCATCACCTTCGCCTTCGGCATGGGCGGCGCGGTGGCGAACTTCGCGGCGCTGCTGCACATGACCATGCACTCGCTCACCAAGTCCGCCATCTTCTTCGCCGTCGGCCACGCCACGCAGAAATCCGGCACGCAGCTGATGGACGGCATCCGCGGGCTGATCAAGACCAACCCCACCATCGGCTGGGGGTTGATGCTGGGCACCGTCGCCATCCTCGGCGTACCGCCGTTCGGCGTCTTCGCCAGCGAGTTCCTCATCATTACCACCGCCATGCACGATCATCCCTGGGCCACGCCCTTCCTGCTGCTGGCGCTGGGCGTGGCGTTCGCCTCCATCTTCGGCAAGGTGCAGCCGATGGTGTTTGGCGAGACCGAATCGACGAAGCTGCCCTACCAGCCCGCCCTGACGCCGGTGTTCCTGCACCTGGGGCTGGTGCTGATGCTGGGTTTGTTCATCCCGCCGTATCTCGCCGACTGGTACAGGCAGGCAGCGCAACTTTTGGGAGGCTGAGATGAAGATCGGCGAACACGACTGGAACCTCGAACCGCTTGGCCAGCATATCTGGCGCGGCCGGATGGAAGTTGGCCAACTGACCCACCTGGCGCGGTCGGTCAAGGATGAAGGCGGACAGCTCATCGCCCTGTGGGGCTCCGATGACCGCCACCTCGGTGAAGGTTTTTCCATTCATGTGGCGTTTCTTGCCAGCGCCGGGCTCGTATGGACGAGTTGCGCGCTGGCGGAAATGGCGCCGGCCTACCCCGACCTCGCGCATATTTTTCCGCAAGCCGACCGCATGCAGCGCGCGACCTTCGATCTGCTCGGCATCGCGATCAGCGATGCGGTAGACGACCGCAAATGGCTGCGCCACGGCGCCTGGCCGGCGAATGTCTTCCCGCTGCGCAAGGACTTCGACGCAAGCCAGCCCGCCACCCATGAAACCGACGCCTACCCCTTCATTCGCGTCGAAGGCGACGGCGTGCATGAAATCGCGGTCGGCCCCATCCACGCCGGCACCATCGAGCCGGGGCATTTCCGCTTTTCCGTCATCGGCGAGCGCGTTCTCAGACTGGAACAGCGCCTGGGCTACACCCACAAAGGCACGGAAAAACGCTTCGAGGGGATGGACCTCGCCACCGGCGCCAAACTCGCCGGCCGCGTATCCGGCGACTCGCACTGCGCCTACGCCTGGGCCTACTGCATGGCGGTCGAAACCGCCACCGGCGGCGACGTCCCCGAGCGCGCCAAATGGCTGCGGGCGCTGTTCCTGGAAATCGAGCGTATCGCCAATCACCTGGGCGACCTCGGCTACCTTGGCAACGACGTCGCCCTGTCCTTCGGCTTCATCCAGTTCTGGCGGGTGAAGGAGGACTGGTTGCGGCTCACCGCCCGGCTGTTCGGCCACCGCTACCTGTTCGACAGCATCGTGCCGGGCGGCGTGTCGGTGGACATCAGCGAAATCGGCAAGGCCGAACTCGCCAGCGAAGCCGACCGCATCGAGGCGGAAGTGCGTTCGCTCAAGGCCATCTACGACGACCACGCGACCCTTCAGGACCGCTTCACCAACACCGGCGTCTGCAAGCCCAACCTCGCCGCGCGGCTGGGCCTGACAGGCCTGGCCGGACGTGCCAGCGCGCAGGCCTGGGACGCCCGCGCCCAGTTCCCGCAGGCGCCCTACGACCAGCTCGACGTCAACATGGCCACCCAGCGCCGCGGCGACGTGCTGGCGCGCGCCGAGGTTCGCTTCGCTGAAATTTACGAATCGCTGCGCCTGATCCGCGACATACTCAAGGGCTTGCCAGCGGGCGAACTCATCGCCCCGCTCCCCCCAGCATCGAAAGTGTGCGAAGGACTCGGCTGGGTCGAGGGCTGGCGCGGCGAAGTGGTGGTGTCGGTGCGCATCGGGGCCGACGGCAGGCTCGACCGGGTGCACCCGCACGATCCGTCGTGGCAGAACTGGCCGCTGCTGGAGATCGGCATCCTCGGCAACATCGTTCCCGACTTCCCGCTCATCAACAAATCGTTCAACCTTTCCTACAGCGGACCGGACTTATGAAAACGGTGAGGGGCGAGGCGTCAGGCGTGAGAAGAAAAGCGCGTCCGCTCCGCTCCGCCATGCCTGCCTCACGCCGCATCCCTCACCCCTGACCCTCCACACGCCATGGCCACACACCTCATCCTGCAGAAGATCTTCAAGACCGGCTTCGTCTCCGAGCCCGCGCCGCGAGCCGACCTAAGCTTGCGCACCCGCGAACAGGAACTCCACGCGGAAATCCTCAATATCTTCGGCCAGTCGATCGCGATCCGCCATGTCGACGCCGGTTCCTGCAACGGCTGCGAACTGGAAATCCATGCCATCAACGGACCGCATTACAACATCGAGGGCATGGGCGTGAAGTTCGTCGCCAGCCCCCGCCATGCCGACCTGCTGCTGGTCACCGGTCCGGTCTCGCGCAACCTCGAAGTCGCTCTCAAACGTGCCTACGATTCCACCCCCGAACCCAAGTGGGTGGTCGCCATGGGCGACTGCGGCTGCACCGGAGGCATGTTCGGCAAGAGCTACGCAACGTGCGGAAAGGTTTCCAACGTCATCCCCGTCGACGTCGAAGTCCCGGGCTGCCCGCCCACACCGATTGCCCTTTTGCAGGGCATTCTTGCCGCCGTCGGCAAGAGCAGGGAAGACGGGGAACAAAGGGACCGGGCTCACATCAACGGCAAATGACAATGTGGCCCTGGTCCGAATGGCACTTACTTAAGCCCTGATTCTGCGACAACCACGGTACGTAGCCCGGATGGAGCGCAGCGCAATCCGGGAATCGGCGCCGCAGTTGAGCATTTCCCCCGCATTCCGCTGCGCTG
>JAUPLV010000117.1 GCA_030836725.1 Pseudomonadota bacterium
GTACAGGCTGCCGTCCTTGCGCCGGTTGCAGATATCGCCCTGCCAGACATGGCCGCTGGCAATGGTGTGCCACAGATCCCCGAAGAACGTTTCCGGGTGGACGTCGGATTTGACGATGCGGTGGTTCTGGCCCAGCAGCTCGTCCCGGCGATAGCCGCTGACTTCGCAGAACCTGTCGTTGACGTAGAGGATGTTGCCCGCGCGGTCGGCGATGCTGACGATGGCGTGATGATCCAGCGCCAGATGTTCGCGTTCGCGTTCGTAAAGCGTGGTTTCCAGCCTGTGCCGGATCGCGGTGTTCTGTCGCGCCCGCCGCGCCCGCGCGGTGGCCGCGGCCACCAGATGCGCTGGCTGCACCGGCTTGACCAGGAAGTCGTCGCCGCCGAGATTGAGCGCCAGCAGTTGCTGGGTCATGTCGGTCTCGGTGGAGAGGAACACGATGGGCAGGTGCAGATAGGCGTCGCGTTCGCGCAGCACCGCGGCCAGCTCGGGGCCGGTCGCATCGGGCATGTGCATGTCTAGCATCAGCACGTCGGGTTGGAACGCATCCACCGTTTCCAGCGTCAGCAGCGGTTCCGCCAGGGTGCGCACCTCCATACCGGCCGTGCGCAGGATGGCGGCATGGGACTCGAGCAGCAGCGGGTCGTCGTCCACCAGCAGTACGCGGTAGGGCCTGGGAGGCTGGCGGCCGGTGAGGGCGTCCAGCAGGTCGGACAAGCGGTGAGCCTCGACCGGCTTCACCAGGTAGCGGCAGGCGCCGGCGCGAAAGGCGTTCAGCCGCCCCTGCAGATCGTCGCGAGCCGAAGCGATCACCACGGGCGTGCCGAAATCACGGCCAAGCCCAAGCTCGCGGATAAGGGCCGGACCGGTGTCGCTCCCCCCCGGGAAAACCATGTCCATCACCACCGCGGCAGGGCGCTCGGCATCGGCGGGCACGAATGCCGCGCGGAAGCCGGCCGGATCCGTGAAGGTTCGCACCCGGTAGCCTTCGAGCCGCAGCTGCCGGCTCAGGTTCTCGACCTGCGCCTCATCATCCTCCACCAGATAAATCAGGGGGGAACGGTCGGTGCGCGGCACCGCCGCGGGCGGCGCGAGGCTTGGCGCGCGGGTATTCACGTCAGTTGCGCCCGTGGCTCAGCAAGGGGGACGGAGGGAAGAGGCGACATATTAATTATGGTTTTTCTGACTATCGACGCAGAGCAATGTATGTCCTGATGATTGACGGCTGAAAAATATTGGTTGCTGTCTAAATTATGGATAGATTTATCAATTAAATCACGTTTTTCCTGGCCCTGATTGTTGGTTTCCCGCCGACTTGCGGCATGTCGAAGCCGAGCCGGAGCGGAGCAGGGGGGCGTGGTTGTGGTTTGCCTGTCGCTGCTGCACAATCGGCGCGGTTCAGGCGTCCTCCGAATCGAACTTTGGCGCCGCCGCATGGCCCTACTTGCAGCGGGCTTGAAAATTCCACCCACCACCTCAAAATGAAGCCCGACAGACAGGCTTATTCCGGCTATGGCAACCAAGCGAGAAGGCAGCACCCTGTTGGAACCGACCGCGGCGAAAGTGAAGCCGCCCCCCCTGTACAAGGTACTGCTGCTGAATGACGACTACACTCCAATGGAGTTCGTCGTGCATGTTTTGAAGAAGTTTTTTGGCATCGACCAAGAACGCGCGACACAAATCATGCTCAAAGTGCATACTGAAGGCGTGGGCGTGTGCGGGGTGTATCCCAGGGATATCGCTCATACCAAGGTCGATCAGGTTGTGGATTACGCACGGCAGAACCAGCACCCGCTGCAATGTACGATGGAGGAAAGCTAGATGATTGCCCAGGAACTCGAAGTCACATTGCACATGGCCTTCATGGATGCGCGGCAGAAACGCCACGAATTCATTTCGGTCGAACATCTATTGATGGCGATGCTGGACAACCCTTCCGCGGCGGAGGTGCTGCGCGCCTGCGGCGCCAATATCGAGACCATGCGCGAACAGCTCGACAAGTTCATCGAGGAGCACACGCCCAGGGTGACAGGCGAGGGCGATGTCGATACCCAGCCCACGCTGGGCTTCCAGCGCGTGATCCAGCGCGCCATCCTGCATGTGCAGTCGTCCGGCAAGAAGGAAGTGACCGGCGCCAACGTGCTGGTGGCGGTCTTCGGCGAAAAGGATTCGCATGCGGTGTATTTCCTGACCCAGCAGGGGGTGACGCGGCTCGATATCGTCAATTTCATCTCGCACGGCATCACCAAAACCCCGCAGGGCGAGCCGGCGCCGCGCCCGGAAGAGCCCGCGGAAACCAGTGCCGAGTCGCAAACCGCCTCGCCGCTCGACAGCTTTGCGCAGAATCTGAATACCCAGGCATTGGCCGGGAAGATCGACCCGTTGATCGGACGCGATCAGGAACTGGAGCGTGTCATCCAGACCCTGTGCCGCCGCCGCAAGAACAATCCCCTGCTGGTGGGCGAGGCGGGAGTGGGCAAGACCGCGATTGCCGAAGGCCTGGCGCGCCGGATCACCGAGGGCTCGGTGCCCGACATCCTGGCCGAAAGCACGGTCTATGCGCTGGATATGGGTGCCCTGCTGGCCGGCACCAAATATCGGGGCGATTTCGAGCAGCGCCTGAAGGGCGTGCTGAAGCAGCTGGCCGACAATTCCAAGGCGATCCTGTTCATCGACGAGATCCATACCCTGATCGGGGCGGGGGCGGCGTCGGGCGGCACCCTCGATGCGTCCAACCTGCTGAAACCGGCGCTGTCGTCCGGGCAGATGCGCTGCATTGGCGCCACCACGTACACCGAATATCGCGGCGTTTTCGAGAAAGACCACGCCTTGTCGCGGCGCTTTCAGAAAATCGACGTGCCGGAACCGTCGGTCAGCGAAACCGTGGCGATCCTGCGCGGCCTCAAATCGCGCTTCGAGGATCATCATGGCGTCAAATACACGGCGGCCGCGTTGACCACGGCGGCGCAACTTTCGGCGCGCTACATCAACGACCGCCATCTGCCGGACAAGGCCATCGACGTGATCGACGAGGCGGGCGCGGCGCAGCGCATCCTGCCGAAATCCAGGCAGAAGCGGACGATCACCCCGCGCGAGATCGAGGACATCATCGCCAAGATCGCGCGGATTCCGCCCAAGACCGTGTCGTCGGACGACAGGAGTTCGCTGAAGACCCTCGACCGCGATCTGAAGGCGGTGGTATACGGCCAGGATACGGCGATCGACGCGCTCTCCACGGCGATCAAGATGTCGCGCAGCGGCCTGGGCAATCCGCAGAAACCGATCGGCAACTTCCTGTTTTCCGGCCCCACCGGGGTCGGCAAGACCGAGGTCGCGCGTCAGCTGGCGTATGTGCTTGGAGTCGAGCTGATCCGCTTCGATATGTCGGAATACATGGAGCGCCATGCGGTCTCCCGCCTGATCGGCGCCCCCCCCGGCTATGTCGGATTCGACCAGGGCGGCCTGTTAACGGAAGCTGTCAACAAGCACCCCTATGCCGTTGTTTTGCTTGATGAAGTCGAGAAGGCTCATCCGGATATCTTCAACGTGCTGCTGCAGGTGATGGATCACGGCACGCTGACCGACAGCAACGGGCGCAAGGCCGATTTCCGCAACGTGGTGCTGGTCATGACGACCAACGCGGGCGCTGAGATGCTCAACAAAGCCAGCATCGGGTTCTCCAACTCGCGCGAAAGCGGAGACGAAATGGGCGAGATCCGCCGCATGTTCACGCCGGAATTCCGCAACCGGCTGGATGCGATCATCCCGTTCGCGCCTCTGACCGAGCCGGTCATCCTGCAAGTGGTGGACAAGTTCCTGATGCAGCTGGAAGAACAGTTGCACGAGAAGAAGGTCGAGGCGGTATTCACCGACGCGCTGAAGGCGTATCTCGCCAGGCACGGTTTCGATCCGCTGATGGGCGCCCGTCCGATGGCGCGCCTGATCCAGGACACGATCCGCAAGGCGCTGGCCGACGAACTGCTGTTCGGCAAGCTGGCCCACGGCGGAAGGGTGACCATCGATGTCGATGCCAGCGACAAGGTCTGCCTGGAGTTCGAGGAAGCGGTCGCGGCGTAATTCGACGCGGGAGCGCCGGGCTTTTCACGGCCGGCCCGGAAAATCCAGCGATTCCGGCCTGACTTCGGCCCCTAGGGTGCGCCGCGCGCACCACCCATACATGAAATCTTCCCGCACCCGACAGCGGCGGGGCACTGGCGACAGTCCAGGCGCTTGCCGAACGGGATCGATTCCCGCACCATAACGGGCGCTCGGGCTGAATCCCGCCAGGCCGGCATGGTCCTTGAACAGCGTTTCCCTTCATCACAACACCACAACGATCAAAACTTTCGATATGGCCACCATTCATCCCGTGATCCTGTCCGGCGGCTCGGGCACCCGCCTGTGGCCGCTGTCCCGCGCGGCCCTGCCCAAGCAGTTGCTGCCGCTGGCCAGCGATTTCAGCCTGCTGCAGGATACCGTCAGCCGCTTGTCCGACATGCCGGAAATGGCGGCGCCGCTGATGGTGTGCAACGTCGAGCATCGTTTCATGATCGCCGAGCAGATGCGCCAGATCGGGGTCGACCCGCACGCCATCGTGCTTGAGCCGGTGGGGCGCAACACCGCCCCGGCGATTGCCGTGGCCGCGCTGATGCTGTCGCGCAATGACCCCGATGCACTGATGCTGGTGTTGCCGGCTGACCACCTGATCGGCGACATCACCGCCTTTCATGCGGCCATACGCACCGCCGCCGAGGCCGCGCGGAACGGCCATCTGGCCACCTTCGGCATCGTCGCCGCCACCCCGGAAACGGGTTACGGCTATATCCGCAAGGGCGCGCCGCTGGCCGATACTGAAGGCACTTACGGGATCGAGGCATTTGTCGAAAAGCCGGATCAGGCCACCGCACGGCGGTATGTGGATTCCGGCGAGTATTTCTGGAACAGCGGCATGTTCCTGTTCCGTGCGACGGACTTCCTGAATGAACTGGGGACCCTGCGTCCCGATATTCTCGACGCCAGTCGCGCCGCGCTCGATGCGGCGAAGCCGGATCTCGATTTCGTCCGGCTCGATCCGGCCGCATTCGAAGCCTGTCCATCCGAATCGGTGGATTATGCGGTGATGGAACACACCCGCCGCGCTGCGGTGGTGCCGACCGATATCGCCTGGAACGACATCGGCGCCTGGTCGGCGTTGTGGGACGTGGCTGAAAAGGATGACCGGGGCAACGCCACCCGTGGCGACATCATGCTGGAAAACGCCAGCAACAACCTTGTCCGCGCCGAAACCCGCATGGTGGCCATGCTGGGCGTTTCGGATCTGGTGGTGGTGGAAACTGCCGACGTGGTGCTGGTGGCGAGCAGGGACCAGGTTCAGGATGTGAAGAAGCTGGTCGACCGGCTCAAAGCCGAAAAACGCTGCGAGCATCTGGTCCACAAGCAGGTCTACCGCCCGTGGGGCTGGTACGAGGGCATCGACGAGGGCGAGCGCTTCCAGGTCAAGCGGATCATGGTCAAGCCGGGTGAAAAGCTCAGCCTGCAGATGCACCATCACCGCGCCGAGCACTGGATCGTGGTCTCGGGAACGGCGCGGGTCACGCGCGATGACGAGGTGGAACTGCTGACCGAAAACCAGTCCACCTACATCCCGCTCGGCACCTCGCACCGGCTGGAAAATCCGGGCAAGATCGATCTGCACATGATCGAGGTGCAGTCGGGCACCTATCTGGGCGAGGATGACATCGTACGTTTCGAGGACGTCTATCTGCGCAGCTGAGCGCCTTGAGCGGCCGGGCGGGGCCTTTCAGCTTGATTATCCGGAATCAGCCCCGATAGTGAAGGTTCCGGATTGAATGACTCACGCTCCCGCCATGCCCAACGACCCCGCACTCGAAGGTGAAGTCCTGCCCGACGACCGCCAGTTACCCACCAGCCCGGCGCTGCCGGCCGAGCTTTACCTGCTGCCGCTGACCGAGAAGCCGTTTTTCCCGGCGCAAACCCTGCCGCTGCTGATGAACGAGGCGCCCTGGCTGCCGACGGTGGAAGCCATCGGCGACACCCCGCACCACATGGTCGGCCTGGTGGTGGTCAAGCCCGACAACACCGACGAGGTGAAGCGAACCGATTTCCGCGGCATCGGCACGGTGGTGCGCATCCACCACCCGGTTCGCACCGACGGCAAGATGCAGTTCATCGCCGAGGGGATCCGCCGCTTCCGCATTGTCGAATGGCTGTCCGACACGCCGCCCTACAAGGTCCGGGTGGAATATCCGAACGAGCCGGGCAGGGCGGATTCCGAGGAAATCCGCGCCTACTCGATTGCCATCATCAACACCATCAAGGAACTGCTGCCGCTCAACCCGCTGTATTCGGAAGAGCTCAAGTTCTTTCTCAACCGCTTCGGACCGAACGAGCCGTCCCAGCTGACCGACTTCGCCGCCAGCCTGACCACCGCGTCGAAACAGGCCCTGCAGGATGTGCTGGAAGCCCTGGGCCTGAAGAAGCGCATGGAGAAGGTGCTGGTGCTGCTGAAGAAGGAGCTCGACGTGGCGCGCCTGCAGTCGGACATCCGCGAAAAGGTGGATGAGAAGATGAGCGAGCAGCAGCGCGAGTTCTTCCTGCACCAGCAACTCAAGGCGATCCAGAAGGAGCTGGGGCTGGCCAAGGACGACAAGACCGCCGAGCTCGACACCTTCCACGAGCGCAT
>JAUPLV010000118.1 GCA_030836725.1 Pseudomonadota bacterium
CGGATGTAATCCGCCAGCGCCTCGATTTCCAGCGCGTTGAGCTGGCTGCTCCAGGCGGTCATCGCCGTGCCCGGGCGACCATGCGTGATGGCGCTGATCACGCGCTCCCGGCTAAGCTGGGTGGCGGAATCGGGCGTAGTGAAGTCGCGCGGCGGCGGCACCAGGCTGGATTGCGCGCGGCTCTTGCCATCTCCTTTGTCGCCGTGGCAGACCGAACAATAGTTGTGGTAGAGCACCGCCGGCCTGATCTGGCGCTCCGGCTCCGGCGCTTGCGGAGCCGCAGCCTGGGCCATGCCGCCTGCCAGAGCCATCGCAACCAGACCTAGGCGGCAGCGCCGGAACCCTGCGCGAATCGATGCGGCAAAGTTCTTTTGGGTTTTTGGCCCCGGAAACTTGCTGGGGAAAATCTCAGAATTTATTCGCATGGCCAGACGCCGTAGGAGTAGTGAGGGTGTAAACGAGGCGCTAAAGTAACGTGCCCGTGGCAGGATGGCAAGCGCCTGCGCCGCGCGCCGTTTCAAGGCGGATAATCCCGCGCCCAGTCAAACGCGCAGCCATCGTCGCCTGTGGGAGGGGCTTCAGCCCCGATAGCCCTCCGTCAATCGCGGTAAAAGCCGCTGCCGCAAAAACACTCGCCGCCGTTGCCTGTGGGATGGGCTTCAGCCCCGAAGGTCCTCCCCCGGATTTTGCGCAGCCTCTGCGCAAGGGTTTCACACCGGTTGCGCAACAAATGCCACCCTCCCGGGGCCAGTGCTCCGGCGGCGTTGTTGCGGATGCCCGCCTAATTTTCTGGCATTATTGCGAGCCATGTCGCGACGGACTTATGGGAAACCGAATGTTTGTCCCTGGGACAAGGCGACATAAGTACAACCACGGTGTTCGGGGGAACTCGGTGCATTGCATCATCAGGCCCTCATCTCCCGCAGAGATGAAAGTTGAACACCCTTGAGTTTTGGCGTGGTTCAAATGAGGTTTCCAGGTTTCATTGAGGAATTGATAATGAAAAAGTTTGCAAATCTGAAATCGCTGGCAAAGACACTGCTGATTGCCGGAACGGTGTTCATGGCCGGCTGCGCGACGGAGACCAACTCCGTCAAGGAAGCCGTTATCCCGGTGTTTCCCCCTCCCCCTGAAGAGCCCCGCTTTTTTTATGAGCGCACTCTTCTCAGCAGCGCGGACGTGGTTCCGGAAGATTCGACCGCGGAACTCAGGCGCAGCCTGCTTGGCGGGTCGAGAACAGGCGAGGGGTTGGCCAAGCCCTATGGCGTTGCGGTGCATCATGGCCGTGTTTTTGTCGGCGATACCGCAGCCAGAAACGTGGCTGTTTTCGATATTCCGGGCGGCCGTTTTTTCAGGATCGGTGACGGAGATCTGGGCGCGCTTGTCAAGCCGCTTGGCCTCGATGTGGACGCCGCTGGCAATCTCTACGTGGTCGATGCCTGGACCAAACGGGTCCAAGTGTATGACCGCGACGGCAAACACCTGCGCACGCTGGCCGGACCGGACTGGTTCGACAAGCCGATCGGCATCGCCGTCGACGCTGAGGGCAATCGAATCTATGTGGTGGATGGCGGCGGCGTCAAGAGTGAGAACCACCGCGTACGCGTGTTCGACGCGCAAAGCGGGGCGCACCTGTCCGATTTCGGTAAGCGTGGAACCGGGGAGGGGGAGTTCAACCTGCCCAGGGATGTGGCGATTGCCCCAGACGGCTCCCTGTACGTGGTTGACGCAGGTAATTTCCGGGTTGTGGTGCTCAAGCAGGACGGGACCTTTGTGCGAAACATGGGCGCTATCGGCTTGCGCGGCGGCCAGTTTTCCCGCCCCAAGGAAGTGGCCGTCGATGCCGACGGCAATGTCTATATCATCGATACCGCGTTCGGAAATTTCCAGATATTCAACCCGGAAGGCCAGTTGCTGCTGTCGGTGGGCGGCCGCAGCGAGGTGAATGCCCCGGCAAAATACATGCTCCCTTCCGGAATTGCGATAGACGGCGATGGCAGGGTCTATATGGTGGATCAGTACTTCCGCAAGGTGGACGTGTACCGCCCGGCCAAACTGGCGCCCGACGCCGGCTTCGTGAGGAAAAATCCGGCGGATGCGAAAAAATAAAGTCCGCCCCGGATGGCCCGTCCGGGGCGCTTGTTTGGCGTGAAAGCCAGATGCCAGGATTGGTTATCTCGTTGGCTTCAACCGGTTTCCAGCGGATTAAAGGTTTTCAGTTCCTCGATCCATTCAAAATCGCCGATGTTGGCCGTTGCAAGCGCGTAACCCCGTTCAAGACAGGTCGCGGCGATGAGGGCATCACCCAGGGTGAGTTTCTGCCGCTGGCGTAACTGGATGGCGATTTCGTAGCAGGCGGGGGTGAGGTAAACGAGTTCGAGGTTGTCCAGTAATTCGGTGAGGGTTGCCTGCTCGGCTTCTTGCAGTTTGTGATAGCCGAGAATTTCCACCCTGCTGACGATTGAGACCTTGGGTAGAGTGTCGAGCAGCCACTGGCGCAGGCCGGCGTGTTCTGGCTGGGTTGCGTAGATGAGGATGTTGCTGTCAGACAGCACCATGCTCATTCGCGGCCAGGCAAGGCGCGATCCTGGCGCAGTTCACGCTCCCATGCGGCCGGGTTGGTCTTGGCGAAAGGGTTGAGGACGACAAGCCGCTCCAGGGTGCTGGAAAGCTTTGTGCGGCGTTGCTGGTCGTCGGCGGGATGGCTGCGGGCTTTTTGCTCCAGGAACAGTACGTAGTCGAGAACCTCGCCCTGAAGTGGAAGCGGTAGTTTTTCCACGTGCTGCTGGATGGTCTGTTCGAGCTTCATGACTTTCCTTTCTCTTGTTCGGAAACTATACCCCTGTTCATTTGAAAAAATAAAGTCCGCCCTGGATGATCCGTCCGGGCAAATCGCGGAATCCTGGCGGGCAAAACTTGCGCGTGGGCGCCGCTTGCGGCGCCCGCTTTGAGGGAAAAATGCTTACCGCGTTGTTGCCGGCGGGCGCAGGTGCCGGTCGATCGCTGCCAGATCGGCCGTGCCGAGGCCGCCGACGGCGGCCTTCAGCGCCAGCCCGGACAGCAAGTAGTCGTAGCGTGCGCCGGCCAAGTCGCGGCGGGCGGACAACACCTGCTGCTCGGCATTCAGCACGTCGAGGTTGGTGCGCACGCCGACCTGCAGGCCCAGCTTGGTGGAGTCGAGCTGGGCCCTGGTGGAGGAGAGCGCCTGTTCCAGCGCGCGTACCCGTGCAACGCCGCTGTTGACGTTGAGCCACGCCTGGCGGGCCTGCATGCCGGCATCGCGGGTGGCGGCCTCCAGGTCCTGGCGCGCTTTTTCCTGGTTGGCGACCGCCTCGCGCACGCGCGAACTGGTCAACCCGCCCTGGTAGATCGGGAAATTGAGCTCCAGCCCGATGCTGGCGGTGCGGTTATCCACCTGGGTGGTGCCGAAATTCTGGCTGTTGCTGATGCTGTAGCCCGCCACCGCGTCGAGGGTCGGGAGATGGCCGGCGCGGTTTCGCTCGACTTCCTGGTCGGCGATGGTTTGAGCGATGCGCTGGATTTCGGCTTGCAGGTTGCTGTCGGCGGCGCGCGCGGCCCATTCGTCGATGCTGCCCGGGTCGGGCTTCAAAAGCGAGTTCTCGACCAGGATGTCGAGGCTGCCAGCCGGCTTGCCGATGAGCTTTTCGAGCGCGCGCGCACGGATGTCGAGGCTGTTCCGCTCGGAGATTTCCTGTGCAACCGCGAGGTCGAAACGCGCCTGTGCTTCGTGCGTGTCGGTGATGGTGGCAGTGCCGACTTCGAAGTTGCGTTTGGCGGCAGCCAGCTGTTCGGTGATGGAGGCCTTTTGCGCGTCGATGAAGGCGATGTTGTCCTGCGATTGCAGCACGTCGAAATAGGCCCTCGCAACCCGCAGGATCAGGCCCTGCTCGGCCGCCTTGAACTGCACCTCGGCGATTTTGACTTGCTCCTTGGCCTGCTCGTACTGCACCTGATTCTGTCTGCGGAACAGCGGCTGCGCGGCGGTCAGCGACAGTCCGTTGGAGTCGTAGTCCGCATCGCCGCCGGGCAGGCTGGATTCGACGCTGTTGTAGCGTAGGTTGCCCCCGAGATTGACGCTGGGCAGCAATCCGGCGCGGCCCTGCGCCGCCTTTTCCTGCCCGGCCTGCAAAGCGGCGCGGGCGGAGGCGTATTGCGCATCGTAAGCCTGGGCATCGCGAAAAACATCGGACAGGTTGGTGGCGTGGGCGGCGGGCGCCAGCGCAAACGTCAGTGCAAGAAACAGGGGTTTGAGTTGCATCATGGGTTCGTTCCTTGAATAGTAGGGGGCGGCAACTTGAAATTATGCGGGTCAGTAGCGCGGCATGGCCGGGTCGACCTCGTCCGCCCAGGCGGCCACGCCGCCCGACAGGTTGATCACATCGCCGAAGCCTGCGCTTTCAAGATAGCGTGCCGCGTGATAACTGCGAACGCCATGATGGCAGATGACCACCGTTTCGGCTTCCTTGTTCAGTTCGGCGAGACGCGCGGGCAGCTCGCGCATCGGAATCAGGGTCGCACCGGGCAGGCGGCACAGGTTCCATTCCCACGGCTCGCGTACATCGAGCAGCACCGGCGTGTGGCCCGCCTGCACGTAAGCGGCAAGTTCGGCGGGGCGATACTGGCGCATTGGAGCGGGTTCCGCGGTAATAGTCTCTGACGGTTTCAGAACACGAACGCAGCCGGTCGCGGCGCATTCAGCAAAGGCGCGATGCAGGTTTCGAACAGGGTCACGCTGCGGGTGGCGCCCGGGGCGGTGCAGGTGATGAGCTGCGCTTCCATCACGGGGGCTTCGCCGGTGATGGCGAACAGCCGGCCGCCCACCCGCAGGCGCTGCCGGAACGCGTCCGACAGCAGCGGGGTCGAGCCGGTCAGCACGGTCACGTCGAAACCGGTCAGGTCGGGCCAGTCGCGGGAAGCATCGCCGGTGTGGAGGCTGACATTGCTGAAGCCGTGCGCGCGCAGTTTCCGCATCGCGGCGGCGGTGAATTCGGGCACGATGTCCACCGAATCCACCTGGGCGGCTTGCGATGCCAGCAGGGCGGTCAGGTAGCCGCTGCCGGTGCCGATTTCCAGCACCCGGTCGCTGGGACGGATGTCGAGTTCCTGGATCGCCCGCGCCTCAAGCTTGGGCGTCCACATCGCCTGGCCGTGGCCGAGCGGGATTTCCATGTCGACAAACGCCAGGGCGCGGTGCGCTTCCGGAACGAAATCCTCGCGGCGAACCTTGAACAGGAGGTCGAGCACATCCTGATTCAGTACATCCCAGGGGCGGATTTGCTGTTCCACCATGTTGTAGCGCGCCTGCTCCATGCCCATGCGGTACCCTTGTATATCAATAAGTTAGATGGGGTCTTGCCTTGCAATTATTCCACAATTCGGCTACCTTGGCCCGCTTGCCAGGGGTCTCCAGCCGGATGTTTTGCCGGATGGAGTGAGACATACCCTTTGAACCTGATGCGGTTGAAACCGCCGTAGGGAGGCCGTCGCCGGCCTCCAATTTTATTTCAGCGAGGCTGTTCGGCAGCAGCCTCCATGACTTTATACCAGCGAGGCGCGTCTGACGCGCTCCCCGCTTTTTGGAGCGCACCATGAACGCCGCCATTCCCAATCAAGCCGCTCAATTTACCGCCGTCGGCGCCCACGTCGACGAGGCGGCGGTGCAGCCGCTGCCCAATTCCCGCAAGATCTACGTCGAGGGCAGCCAGCCCGATATCCGCGTGCCGATGCGCGAGATCAGCCAGGCCGACACGCCCCTGATGTTCAGCGGCGAGCCCGGCCAGGGCGGGGCGCCGGCCCGCTCGGAGCCCAATCCGCCGATTTTCGTCTACGACTGCTCGGGTCCGTATTCCGACCCGGCGGCGAAGATCGACATCCGTACCGGTCTGCCCGCGCTGCGCAACCGCTGGATCGAGGCGCGCGGCGATACCGAGGTGCTGTCAGACCTGAGTTCGGAATACGGCCGCCAGCAGGCCGCCAATCCCGCGCTTGCCGCGATGCGCTTTCCCGGTTTGCACCGCACCCCGCGCCGCGCCAAAGCCGGCATGAACGTGACGCAGATGCACTACGCGCGCCAGGGGATCGTCACGCCGGAGATGGAGTTCGTCGCCATCCGCGAGAACAACAACCGCGCCGCCTATCTGGAATCGCTGAAGCAATCCGGCCCGCAGGGCGCGAAACTCGCCGCGCTGATGAACCGCCAGCATCCCGGGCAGAATTTCGGCGCCAGCCTGCAGAACGAAATCACCCCCGAATTCGTGCGCAGCGAAATCGCGCGCGGCCGCGCCATCATCCCCAACAACATCAACCACCCGGAATCCGAGCCGATGATCATCGGCCGCAACTTCCTGGTGAAGATCAACGCCAACATCGGCAACTCCGCCTTGGGTTCCAGCATCCAGGAAGAAGTCGAGAAGATGACCTGGGCGATCCGCTGGGGCGGCGACACCGTGATGGATCTGTCGACCGGCAAGAACATCCACGAGACGCGCGAGTGGATCATCCGCAATTCGCCGGTTGCCATCGGCACCGTGCCGATCTACCAGGCGCTGGAGAAGGTCGACGGCAAGGCCGAAGAACTGACCTGGGAGATGTTCCGCGACACGCTCATCGAGCAGGCCGAGCAGGGCGTCGACTACTTCACCATCCACGCCGGCGTGCTGTTGCGCTACGTGCC
>JAUPLV010000024.1 GCA_030836725.1 Pseudomonadota bacterium
TGGGTGCGGGCGCCACGGATGCGGATGAATTCCATTGTTTGACGGCCATCGGTTAAGGCGGCGAGCGTAATTCGCAACCTGCTAATATAACGGACTTCCAGAATTCGCCTAACCCCGGTTGGCATATCCCGCAGTGACCCACATCGACCAGCCAGAAAGCATGACCCGCGCCGAGAAGCGTGCCGCTTCCGGCCTGGCGGCGATTTTCGGCCTGCGCATGCTGGGCATGTTCCTGATCCTGCCGGTGTTCGCGCTGTATGCGGAAGACCTGCCTGGCGGCGACAATCACACCCTGGTAGGCCTCGCGCTCGGCATGTACGGCCTGACCCAGGCGCTCCTGATGATGCCCTTCGGCATGGCATCCGACCGCATCGGACGCAAGAAGGTCGTCATTTTCGGGCTTGTCGTGTTCGCGCTGGGCAGCTTTGTCGCCGCCGCGGCCACCGATATCACCTGGACCATCATCGGCCGCGCGCTCCAGGGCGCGGGCGCCATTTCCGCCGCCGTCACCGCGATGCTCGCCGATCTCACCCGCGAGGAGCACCGCACCAAGGCGATGGCGCTGGTTGGTTCGACCATCGGCATCGCCTTTGCCGTGTCGCTGGTGGCGGGGCCGGCGCTCAACCGCATCATTGGCGTGCCGGGGATTTTCGCGCTGACCGGCATCCTGGCCCTGGCGGCCATCTGGGTGGTGAAGGCTTGGGTGCCCGATCCCGCCGACAGCCATTTTCACGCCGACGCCCAGGCCAATCCGGCGAAACTGATCGACGTGCTGAAAAACGGCCAGCTCGCCCGGCTTGATTTCGGCATCTTCGCGCTGCATGCGGCGCAGATGGCGATGTTCGTGGTGGTGCCGGTGGCGCTGAAAAACAGCGGTCTCGCCATCGACGACCACTGGCAGGTGTACCTGCCGGTGCTGCTGGGTTCGTTTGTGCTGATGGTTCCGGCCATCATCCTCGGGGAAAAGCGCGGCCAGATGAAGCCGGTATTCATCGGCGGCGTTGCGCTGATGCTGCTGGCGCAGTTGGGGCTGGCGTTCGGTATCGACCATTTCTGGGGCATCGTCTGGGCGCTGTTCTTTTATTTCGTCGCCTTCAACTTGCTCGAAGCCAGCCTGCCTTCGTTGATTTCCAAGCTCGCCCCGGCCTCGGCCAAGGGCACCGCGATGGGGGTCTACAATACCGCGCAGGCGCTGGGGCTGTTTTTCGGAGGCGTGTTCGGTGGCTGGCTGGCGCAGCATCATGGTTTCCAGGCCGTTTTCCTGTTTTGCGTCGTCATGATGGCGGCCTGGCTGGTTGTCAGCCTTTCGATGGCGCCGCCTCCCGCGGTCAAGACCCGCATGTTCCATGTGGGGCCGATGCCCGCGGACCAGGCCGCGCTGCTGAAAATGCAGCTGGCCGGGGTGGCGGGCGTGGTCGAGGCCGTGGTGCTGGCCGAGGAGGGCGTGGCCATGCTCAAGGTCAGCATCAAGGGCTGGGATGAAACCAGCGCACGCAGTTTGCTGGAGACAGCCTGATAGAATTCGCCGGTTACCGGGCGTAACCAATCCAATTTCAATCCAGGGGGAAACATGGCATCCGTCAACAAAGTGATTCTGGTCGGCAACCTGGGGCGCGATCCCGATATGCGCTATTTGCCGAGCGGCGAGGCGGTTGCGAATCTCGCCATCGCCACCACCGACAAATACAAGGATAAAGCCGGCCAGATGGTCGAGCAGACCGAATGGCACCGCGTCAGCTTCTTCGGCCGCACCGCCGAAGTTTGTGGCCAGTATCTGAAAAAGGGCAGCCAGGTCTACGTTGAGGGCAGCATCCGTACCCGCAAGTACACCGACAAGGAAGGCGTCGAAAAGTACGCGACCGAAATCCGGGGCGACCGGATGCAGATGCTTGGCGGCAAGGGCGGAGGCGGCATGGCCGACATGGATGACGGTGGCTTCAACCAGTCGACGCCTCGTAGTCAGCCGCGCGGCAATGCCCAGACGGCAGGCGCAAGCGCTCCAGCCACAACGCAACGCCCGGCCAGTAGCGGGTTTGACGATATGGACGACGACATTCCTTTCTAGGATAAAGCCTGCACGGTCATGGACGTTAACCATGAAATCCATAATTAAAGCGGAGAAACCCCATGCGTACGCGCATGGACAGGCGGTGAATCACAAACCACGAACCTCATTCGGTGTGTCGCCATGGGCGCTTTTCCTGAGCGGAGCGCTGGCCTGCCCGAGCCTGGCGCAGGCATCGGTCAGCGAGACCGATTTTTTCGATGATGTGCCGGTTGTGTTGTCGCCGATGCGCCTGAGTCAGCCGGTGGCCGATGCGCCCTCCGCCGTCACGGTGATCGACCGTGACATGATCCGGGCATCGGGTGCGACCCATCTGCTCGACGTATTCCGGATGGTTCCGGGATTTTCAGTGGCGTATCAGGATGGACATATCGGCACCTTGACCTACCACGGGCTGGGCGATGGTTACGCCCGCCGGTTCCAGGTGCTGATCGATGGGCGTTCGGTCTACAGCCCGGATTTCGGCCAGGTCTATTGGCGCAATCTGCCGCTTTCCCTTGATGACATCGACCGCATCGAAGTGATACGCGGGCCGGCGGCGGCCAGCTACGGCGCCAATGCCTTCATGGGCGTCATCAATATCCTTACCCGCTCGGACGAAGACGCTGTGCGCCTGGGTGTCATGGCGGGAGTCGGCGACCGAAGTTATCGGGAATTGGGCGCACGGGTTGGCGCGGAGAGCGAGGCGGGGAGCTGGCGCCTGTCCGCGGGGCAGCGCGCCGACGATTACTATGCCGATGTGGCGGACGACGTGCGGGACCGTTATGCCGATGGACGCGGCGACTGGCGCATTTCGAATGCGGACACGCTCAGCATCAAGGGGGGCGTGGCGCATTCCAGGCTGGACGACGACGCTGCGGCGGGACAAACCTTTCCGGTGAACGTGCGTTCCGCATACGGCCAGGTCAGCTGGAGCCGGGTGCACAACGCCGCCGCGGAAACCCGCGTGGCATACGACCTTACTCGGCAAACCTACGACGACAGGCTGGACCTGGGGGAGGGGGCTCCGGTTGACCTCGGGTTCTCGACCCTTCGCCAGAACCTGTCCGCCGGATGGAAAGGCGCCTGGAGCCCGGACCTGCGTGCCGCGCTGGGGATGGAATTTCGCTTGGACGAGGTGGAGTCGCGCTTCTACTACAACCAGGCGTCATCGATCCGGGAAAGCTCCTGGCGCGCATACGGCAATGGCGAATATCGTATTGCCCCGCAATGGCTGCTGAACGCCGGCGCCATGCTGGAATCGACCCACGCCGGCCAGCGCGAGTTGTCGCCGCGGGTGACCCTGCATTTCCAGCCTCACCCGACGCAGTCATTCCGGATCGGCTACAACATGGGTTACCGCGTGCCGACCTATTACGAACTGTTCGGGCAAAACGAACTGGATTTCGGTTCCGGGCCTGACGCCCTTACGATCCTCCCCGATGCGCTGAAACCGGAGCGCATCGTTTCGCGCGAAATCGGCTGGTGGCAGACCTGGCCTGGCGCAGGGATCACGCTCGACATGCGGGCGTTCCGCGATCGTTACACCAACCTGATCGACTTTGCCGAAGTCCCTGTTGCCGATGGCCAGGATGATCTTGCATACCAGTTCTTCAACGCCGGCGAGGCCGTCTTGAGCGGCGTCGAGTTCCAGATCGAATGGAAGCCCGCTGCCCGCACCCGTATCCGGTTTGCACCCGCCTGGGTGCGTATTCGATCCGCCAAACCGGACTGGCGGGATTCGGCGCCGCCCTATGCGTTCAATGTATTGGTGGAGCAGGGTTTTGACCGGAACTGGTGGCTAAGCGGCGTCTGGAACAAAAGCGCAGCGCTACGCTGGCTGGGCGGAGGCGATCGGATCGAGGGTGAAAATCGCCTGGACCTGCGCCTCGCCTGGCGCGGCAAGCAGTCCGGAATCCCGCTGGAAGCAGCCATCATTGGCCGCCATCTTCTCGGTGGCGATGCGGAATTTATTGCGGGACGCGAAACCCAGCGTCAGGCTTTGTTGCAGTTCCGGGCCGGATTTTAAGTGGGCAGATTTTGCCCGAATGTATAGAATTTACGCGATTGGTGATATCGGGGTATTTGCGCCCCAAGATGGAATTCCGCGCAGGGTGAGGTCGTATGCATGAACGTTCGTCAGTCTACACGAAGGGTATCCAGAGGGCGCCGCGCCAGGGCGGCGTCATGGTGAGCCTCAATCCATCAACCACATTCCACCTGCTGGGGAGGCTGCTTCTGCTGGGGATCCCCCTGGCGTGGGCGCAGACGGCGTGCGCACAGTCGGCCTGGGCCGCGGTCACCGAAGCCGACTTTTTCGATGATTTGCCGGTGGTGTTGACGGCTTCGCGCATCACCCAGTCGCCGCTCGACGCACCGGCGCCGGTGACGGTCATCGACCGCGAAATGATCCGCGCTTCAGGGTTTACCGAGATACACGATCTGTTTCGTCTGGTGCCGGGTTTTCTGGTGGCGGAGTGGCCATGGGGGCCGCCCAATGTGATCAATTTCGGCATGGGCGATGCCCGTTCCGGCCGGTTGCAGGTTCTGATCGATGGCCATTCCGTCTACAACCCCTTCTCCGGTCGGGTCGAGTGGCAAGAGTTGCCGATACGAATCGACGATATCGAGCGGATTGAGGTCGTGCGCGGCCAGAATGCATCCGCATATGGTGCGAATTCCTTCCAGGGGGTGGTCAATCTCATCACCCGCAACCCGAATACCGAGAAGGGGTATTCCGCCTCGCTCACCGTTGGAAACCGCGATATCCGTGAGTATGCAGGCCGGTTCGCCGGCGTTTCTGGCAACCTCAACTGGCGGCTGAGCCTGTCGGACCGGACAGCGCTGAATTACCAGGACCTGGCGACGGAGCGTTACGGCGGCGGTGAATCAATTCACTACCAGGTCCTCAACGGCCAGGCGGATTATCAGCTCAATGTGACCGATCGGCTGCATGTGCAGCTTGGACTGAGCCGGGTCGACGACACGGTCAGCGCTCTGGGTTACGATGTCGCGCCTTATCCGCGCACGGGAGACAACCTGCTGCTGCAAGTGTCCTGGCAACGCGCCTACGCGCCCGGTTCCGAACTTGCCCTGCGGTACTTTCATTATTCAAGAAACAGTTCGGAGCATTATCCGGATCAGACCGACTGGGGGCCGGTCTTGCCGGTCACGGTCGATTTTGGCATGACGATGTTTCGCGACGACCTTGAGTTCCAGCAAACCCATACCTTCAGCCCGGAACTGCTCGGCGTTTGGGGAGGGGTGCTGCGTCGCGAGGGGGTCGAGAGCGCGCATTATCTGTACGAGCAGGGAGAAGAAACCGGGTTCCAGTGGCAGACCTTCGGCAACCTGAGTTGGCAGTTCGCGCCGAAATGGAACCTGAATGCAGGCGGCATGCTGGAGAGGCACTATCTCACCGATACCCTGTTTTCGCCCCGCATGGCGCTTAATTTCCACCCCGCTGCCAACCAGACTTTCCGGCTCAGCGCGGGCAGGGCTTATCGCGCGCCGACGATCATGAACGCCCGAACCCTGGAGACCTTCCCGCTAAGCGATGGCAGCGGCATTGCCGATGTTGGTTATGTTTCGCCCTATGCGCTCGAACCGGAACAGGTGGATTCGGTCGAGATCGGTTATGTGGCGACCTTCCCGCAGTGGGGCCTGCATCTGGATACCCGATTGTTCAGTGAACGATACCAGAACTATATCGACGACCGCAGTTGCGACTGGGATCCTGCCTCGAATACCCAGGGTTGCGTCAGGGAACGACCGGCTGGCTATGATCACTATCTGGCCATCATCGCGACGGATCCATTCACGGATCCGAATGCCCGGATTTACGAATCCCAGAAGGCCTATGAGTTCTACAACATCGCGGGCGACATCCGGATTGATGGCATTCAGTTGCAGCTTGACTGGCGGCAACCCTGGCTTGGCCGGATCGTGTTTGGCCAGACATTCAACCGTATCGATGTTTCGTCCGCGGCCCTTGCGGGGGAGCGCGATCTGAACCGGTCCGTGCCGATGCACACCAGCAGCCTGCTGTGGATGCGGGATTTGCCCTGGGACACCACGGTCAGTGCCGGTGCTTATTATGTCGATGACATGAAATGGCTGAACGACGGCGATTGGCAGCCCGATTACAGGAAGCTTGATTTGCGGCTTGCCAAGCATCTCGGCAAGCGAGACAGCGGCGATGAACTGGCCGTCACTTTCCAGAACCTCACCGGCAAATACCCCGAATTTCATTACCTGCTTTTCACCGCCGAGCGTCGCGCCTTCGCTACCCTGCGCGCGTCCTGGTAACGTCCGGGACTTGAAAAAACAGCGGCCGCCTAAATATAAGAATTCATTGATATAATTCGGACGAAATGGTGTTTAGGAGCTAATCATGCCTATTTATTCTTACAAGTGCGCTTCCTGCGGCCATCAGGGAGATGAGATGCAGAAGGTTTCGGATGCGCCGCTGAGCGTGTGCCCGTCGTGCGGCAAGGCCGATTACGCCAAGCAGGTTACCGCGGCCGGTTTTGCACTCAAGGGAACCGGCTGGTACGCCACCGATTTCAAGGGCGGCGGCAAGCCGGCGGAAGCCAAGCCGGCCGAGGTACCTTCCCACGCCTGTGGTACGGGCGCCTGTCCGGCCTGCCACTGACGGCGTGCGACACAACCGGGAAGCGGGCGGTGCGAGCCGCCCGCTTCTTTGTTTCTGATTGACCGAACGAATGAAGCGTTATTTTGTTACCGGACTGCTGATCTGGGTGCCGCTGGGGATCACCCTGTGGGTGCTCGACCTGCTGATCGGCACCATGGACCAAAGCCTCACGGTGCTGCCGGCCGAATGGCAGCCCGAAGCCTGGATCGGCATTCGAATTCCGGGCCTGGGCGTCATCCTGACGCTGCTGGTGATCGTGCTCACCGGAGTGTTCGGCGCCAATTTCATCGGCCAGAAGATCATCGACTTCTGGGAGCGGCAGTTGGTCCGTATCCCTGTGGTGAAAACCATCTATGGTGGCGTCAAGCAGGTATCCGATACTCTGCTGTCGGGCAATGGTCACGCGTTTCGCAAGGTGCTGCTGGTGCGCTACCCGCACCCGCTGGCGTGGTCGCTGGCGTTCCAGACCAATGTGCCGGACGAGGTGACGCGGGTGCTGCCGGACGAGCATGTGGCGGTGTTCATCCCCACCACGCCGAGCCCGGTCAACGGTTTTTATTTTTATGTGAAAAAGAGCGAGGTCATCGAGCTGAATGTGTCGGTCGACCGCGCGTTGAAATACATCGTCTCGATGGGCGTCGTTTCAGGCGATTCGCGCCCCGGCATTCAATAGGCTAGGCATTTAATTAGGAAAAAGCGCATGCGTACTCATTACTGCGGTGGCGTCACCGCCGCCGACATCGGCAACACCGTCACCCTGTGCGGCTGGGCGCACCGCCGGCGCGACCATGGTGGCGTCATCTTCATCGACCTGCGCGACCGCGAGGGCATGATGCAGGTGGTGATCGATCCCGACACGCCGGAAGCGTTCAAGGTGGCCGAGGATGTGCGCTCCGAGTTCGTGCTGAAGATCGAGGGGCTGGTGCGGCCGCGCCCCGCCGGCACCGAAAATCCCAATATGGCGACCGGCATGGTCGAGTTGCTGACCAAGAAGTTGGAAGTGCTGAACCCCTCGCTGACGCCGCCGTTCCAGATCGACGACGACAACATCAACGAAAACATCCGCCTGCAGTACCGCTACCTCGACCTGCGCCGCGAGCCGATGCAGAAGAACCTCAAGCTGCGCTACCGTGTCTCCAAGCTGATGCGCGACTACCTCGACGTGCACGGCTTCATGGAAGTCGAAACGCCGATGCTGACGCGATCTACCCCGGAAGGCGCGCGCGACTACCTGGTGCCGAGCCGCGTGCACGACGGCATGTTCTACGCGTTGCCGCAGAGCCCGCAGCTGTTCAAGCAGCTGCTGATGGTGTCCGGCGTCGACCGCTACTTCCAGATCACCAAGTGCTTCCGCGACGAGGACCTGCGCGCCGACCGCCAGCCCGAGTTCACCCAGGTCGACCTGGAAACTTCGTTCATGGGCGAAGAGGAGATCATGAATCTGGTCGAGGGCATGATCCGCGACATGATGCAGAAGGCGCAGGGCATCGAATTGCCCGCCGCCTTCCAGCGCATGACCTACGCCGAGGCGATGAACCGCTATGGTTCCGACAAGCCCGACATGCGGGTGACGCTGGAAATCGTCGACGTCGGCGACGTGATGAAGGAGGTCGCGTTCAAGGTCTTCTCCGGCCCGGCCAACGACCCGAAAGGCCGCGTCGCCGCGCTGCGCATTCCCGGCGGCGCCAGCTTGAGCCGCGGCGAGATCGACGGCTACACCGAGTTCGTGAAAATCTACGGCGCCCGCGGCCTCGCCTACATCAAGGTCAACGACATCACGCAATTGAATGAATCCGGCCTGCAGTCGCCCATCGTCAAGAATCTTTCCGAAGCTTCGCTCGCCGCGGTAATCCAGCGCACAGGCGCTGCGAACGGAGACCTCATTTTCTTCGGCGCCGACCGTGCCAAGGTGGTGAACGATGCGCTGGGCGCGCTGCGCCTGAAGATCGGCCATGAGAAAAACCATGTCGACGGTCGCGCCTGGGCGCCGATGTGGGTGGTCGATTTTCCGATGTTCGAGTTCAACGAGGACGAGAACCGCTGGGACGCGCTGCACCATCCCTTCACCGCGCCCAAGGACGGTCACGAAGACTGGCTCGCCACCGATCCCGGTCGCTGCCTGTCCAAAGCCTACGATATGGTGCTGAACGGCTGGGAAGTCGGCGGCGGGTCGGTGCGTATTCACCAGCAGGCCGTGCAGGAGAAGGTGTTCGCCGCATTGAACATCGGCGAGGAAGAGCGCCGCGAGAAATTCGGCTTCCTGCTCGACGCCCTGCAGTACGGCGCGCCGCCGCATGGCGGCCTGGCGTTCGGCCTCGATCGTCTGGTCACTTTGATGACCGGCTCCGAATCGATCCGCGACGTCATCGCTTTCCCCAAGACCCAGCGTGCCTCCTGCCTGATGACCAATGCTCCCAACGTGGTCGACGACAAGCAGCTGCGCGAACTGCACATTCGTTTGCGCAATGCGCCGGCGGACAAGGCGGCTTGAAACCTTTTTTATCCGCGAAGGACGCGAAGGGGCGCGAAGGAAACCCCAATGAATCCGTCATTGCGAACGCAGTGAAGCAATCCAGAAGCGCAGCGGGACTGATGCTGGGTGGCTTCGCTTCGCTCGCCATGACGGGCAAGGGCTGGTTTTGTTCCCCTTCGCGCCCCTTCGCGTCCTTCGCGGACAAAGGATCTTGAAATGAAATTCGCCGACACCCTCAAAACCCTGCCCGAGTTCGCGGGCGAAAAGCTGGTGCTGACCGACGCCTCCGGCGCCGAAGTGGCGACCATCGCCAACGCTCCCGGCACCGCCGGTTCATTCCGGGTATACGCCTATCTCGCGCGGAAATACGGCGCGATCGACGCCGAGGCTGCCGCGGAAGGACTGGCAATCTTCGCCGAGCACACCGAGGATGCAAGTCTTCACCCCGGCAAACATCCCAATATCGACCGCCTGATCGCCATCCTGACGACGGGCGCCCCGCTCAATCCCCGAGTCATTTGATCGCCCACAAGATCCCCGTCTCGGTTCTGGTCGTCGTTTACACGGCCGATGGCCAGGTATTGCTGATGGAGCGTGCCGACGCGCCGGGTTTCTGGCAATCGGTCACCGGCTCGCGGAATGTCGGCGAAACGCTTGAGCAGACCGCGATCCGCGAAGTGCGCGAGGAAACCGGGCTCGATGCCTCGCGGTTCGAGCTGACCCCGTGGAATATCGAAAACCGCTATGCAATTTACGAGCGCTGGCGGCACCGTTATGCGCCCGGCGTGACGCACAACACCGAACATGTATTCGGCCTGCGTCTGCCGGCGCCGCTGCCGGTCACCCTGGCGCCGGGCGAGCATGTGGATTACCTTTGGCTGCCCTGGGAAAAGGCGGCCGAAAAGTGCTTTTCGCCCAGCAATGAGGCGGCGATTCGCCTGCTCCCCGCGCGCTTATAATAAAGACATGATTGAACCGCTGCACATCGCCAGTTACAACATCCACAAGGGTTTGTCGCAATTCAACCGGCGGCTGACCGTGCACGAGCTGCGCGACCGTCTCGGCGCTCTGGGAACCGACATCGTGTTCCTGCAGGAAGTGCAGGGCGGACATGGTTTGCGCGCCAGCCGCTTCCAGCACTGGCCGGGGCGGCCGCAGACCGAGTTTCTTGCGGGGCACGTCTACACCGACTTCGCCTACGGCAAGAACTGCGTCTACGATACCGGCCATCACGGCAACGCCATCCTGTCGCGCTACAAGATTCTCAACTGGGAAAACGAGGACATTTCCGCCCATGCTTACGAGAGCCGCGGCATGCTGCACTGCGAAATCGAGGTGCCCGGCATGGCCGTGCCGGTGCACTGCATCAACGTCCATCTCGGGCTGACCGAGGGCGGGCGCAAGCGTCAGCTGGCGATGATCGTCGCGCGGGTGCGCAAGATGGTGCCGGATGGCGCGCCACTGATCCTTGCGGGCGACTTCAACGACTGGCAGGTGCGCGTCGGACGCTATTTCGGCGATGAACTGGGTTTGGCCGAGGTGTTCGAAACCCACCACGGCAAGGCGGCGCGCAGCTATCCATCCATCCTGCCGATGTTCCAGCTCGACCGCATCTATGTTCGGCACTTCGATATCGAGGCCGCGCATGTCCATACCGGAAACGCCTGGCACCGCATTTCCGACCACGCAGCCCTTACCGCCAAGCTGAAACTGGCCGGATGACTCCGCGCAAGCGCTGGCGAACATTATTCTTTCGCGGCGTCGAGCCGGTTTCCGGCAACCTGATCCGGTTGCTGCAAAACGGCGCCGATTTTTTTCCGGCGCTGATCGCCGCGATTGACGCCGCCCACACCGAGGTCCACCTCGAAACCTATATCTTCAACGCCGATCGCAGCGCCAATGCGGTGCGCGAGGCTCTCATGCGCGCCGCCCGGCGCGGCGTCCGGGTGAGGCTGCTGATCGACGGCGTCGGCTCGCGCGAACTGCCTGTTGCCTGGCTGGATGAGGCCAGGGCGGCAGGCGTCGGTGTTCTGGCCTACCGCCCGCTGGTGGGCCGATGGCGCTCCAATCCCCGCAACCTGCGGCGGCTGCATCGAAAAGTGGCGGTGATCGACGCGCGCATCGCCTTCGTCGGCGGCATGAACATCATGGACGATTTCGAGCCGGTGCGTTTCGATGCGCCGCGGCTCGATTTCAGCGTCGAAGTGCAGGGGCCGTTGATTGCCCCCATTCATCATGGCGTCGAGCATCTTTGGCATCTGGTGACATTGACGCAACTGCAGGCCGAAAAAGCCGGCCCGCCGCGGATCAAGCCATCCTGGCCCACAGACGGCAATGTTCGCGCAGCCTACGTCGTGCGCGACAACTTCGCCCATCGCCGCGACATCGAGCGCGCCTATCTTGCCGCTCTGGCGCTGGCGCGCGATGAAATTGTCATTGCCAATTCCTACTTTCTGCCAGGTCGACGCTTCCGAAAAGTGCTGAAAAAAGCAGCCGCTCGCGGCGTAAAGGTGTGCCTGCTGGTGCAGGGACACACCGACCATCCATTTTTTCAGGCCGCCGCGCGCGCCCTGTATCGCGACCTGCTCGCTGCTGGCGTGGCCATCCACGAATACCAGGCCAGCGAACTGCACGCCAAGGTCGCCGTGATCGACAGCCGCTGGGCCACCGTCGGCTCCAGCAATATCGACCCGTTCAGCCTGCTGCTCGCGCGCGAGGCCAACATCGTCGTCCACGACGCCGCGTTTTCGCGCGACCTGCGGCAGCGCCTGCACCACGCCATCGGCCAGTCCGCCGCGCTCGCGCCCGCCGACTGGCAGCGGCGCCCCTGGCCGCAGCGCATGCTGTCATGGCTGGCGTATGGCAGCGTGCGCTTCATGGTGGGGCTGGCCGGCGGCGGACGCTGGGTTTGAAGCCAGGCACTCCGCTTCTTGGTCGATGGGGTCTGTTGTATTCGTGCAACAAAACAACACTCCCTCCCGCGCATTACGGAAAAAACAACAGCTTTGCTTGTCTGGACTTGCGCAGTCTGGATAATTGATCGAGTCCCCCAAGCACATACCCGTGCAGGACAGCTCTGCAGAGCTTGAACAGGCTTTATTTCAATCCAAGGAGAAATTGATGAAAAAGATTCTTGCACTGGCGATTGCTTCCGCCTTCGCCGCACCGGCATTTGCCGCTACCTCCAATGTTGACGTCTACGGTGCCCTCGGCATCTCCATCGAAGACACCAATGCCAGCAACGTTGGCATGCAGGTCACCGACCGTCAGTCGCGCATCGGCTTCAAGGGCAGCGAAGATCTGGGCGGCGGTCTGAAGGCCATCTGGCAGATCGAGCAGGCGATTTCCGCTACCGCCGGCGGCCAGGACGGTGTCGGTGGCGCCACGCTGGCCAACCGCAACAGCTTCGTCGGTCTGTCCGGCGGCTTCGGTACCGTGCTGATGGGCCGTCATGACACCCCCTACAAGCTGGCCACCGCCGGCAAGCTGGACGCGTTCGCCGACACCATGGGTGACGTCAACGCCGCGGGCAACCTGGCGACCAGCGGTGAAGCTGGTCGCAGCAACGCGACCCAGCTGATTCACGCTACCCATGACGCCCGCCCTGCTCAGGCCATTGCCTACATCTCCCCCAACTTCAGCGGCTTCACGTTTGCTGGCGCGATCGTAGCGACCAACCTTGACGGCAATGGTGTTAACGACAACCAGAACAACAGCAACATGGACGCCGTTTCGCTGTCCGGCACCTATGAGAACGGCCCGCTGTATGCCGCTCTTGCTTATCAGGAAGCCGAGGACATCAGCACCGCTGCCGGCACGCAAGACAGCGCCGCTTGGAAAATTGGCGCGGGCTACAAGTTCGGCGATGTCAAGGTCGGTTTCGTCTACGAAGATGTCGAGCTGGTTGGCAACGATCTGCAGGATGCCTTGTACGGGAACGTTGCCTACTCCATGGGCGCGATCACCCTGAAGGCGCAGTATGGCGAACTGGATGTTGCCACTGGCGCTGACGCTTCCAAGCTGACCTTGGGTGTTGACTACAATCTGTCGAAGCGTACCAACGTCTACGCACTGTATGACATGAACGATACCGATGGCAAATCCAATCTGGACGGCTGGGCGATGGGCGTGCGCCACAGCTTCTAATCCGACTCAGGTCGATTGGTTGTTTGAACGGGCTCCTTCGGGAGCCCGTTTTTTATGCAGCTTAAAAAGAGAAGCCCCCGCCGCCTTGCGGCGAGGGGGGCTTGAAGCACGGGAATGGTTTGGCTACCGAAGGAAGCCGGAAAAAGCGTTTAGAAGCTGTGTTTCATGCCGAGATTCCAGCCGGAAACATCGCCGCCATTGCTGGCGCTGCTGCCGTCGTCGCCGCTGCCATACGCGAGGTAGGCGACCGTGCGCTTGGACAGGGTGTAATCGGCGCCGATGGACCAGAGATCCTGGTCGACCGTGCCGGCATCGACCTGTCCATACTGCGCCTTCAAGGCGATGGCCCCCATATTGTAGACGCCGTTGACAAGCCACGAATCGCGCTCGGCGGAGCCGCCGGCGGTCAGGTCGGTGTCCACATTCTCATATACAAAACCGACCTTGGCGGCGCCGATGGTGTAGCCGATGCCCGCTTTCCAGGCATCGCTGCCATCGAGCGTGGTGGAGGTGGAACTCACGAATCGGTCGGCATCCTCAACGCTCTGGTAGGCCAGGGAGGCGTAAAGGGGGCCGTTCTTGTATGTGCCGGAGACGGAGACTGCGTCAATGCTGTCGTTGCTGTTGCCGTTGGCCTGAGCATTGGTGGCGATGACGGCGGCAGCGAAGCTGAGGCCGCTCCAGGACGGCGAGAGATAGGCGACGGCAGCCGGGCTGCGGTGGTCATGAGCCTTCATCACCAGTTCCACGCCGTCCAGGATGGTGCCGTTGTAGTCGCCGATGGTGTCGGAGAACGGATCCAGGGGGCCGGTGCTCATCTTGTAGGGCGTGTCGTGCTTGCCCATCAACAAGGTTCCGAAGCCACCGGACAAGCCGACGAAGGTGTTGCGGCTGGCCAGGGACTGTCCGCCGATGCCGGTGTTGGCGGTGCCGGACTTCTTGGCATTGTTGGAGATGCCATTCTCGATTTGCCAGATGGCCTTCAGGCCGCCGCCGAGATCTTCGGAGCCCTTGAAGCCGATTCGGGAATCGTTGTCGACCACTTCCAGCCCGACGCCGGATACATTGGTGTCCTGGATGGCGATGGTAACGAGCCCATAGACCTCGACGTTCGAGGTGGCCGCGAAGGCGGGCGCGGCAAAGGCGCCGGCAACAGCCAGGGTAAGCAGGGATTTTTTCATGCGGGGTTTCCTTTCAGGTTGGTGTGACGCGTTGGTTGCGTGAAGGGGATTCAGGCTGCGGCGACCTCCGGCAGTGGTTAATCAGCTAGAGGGAGTCGGGAGCGTACCTGTACGGTGTGACATTAATATTTATAAGCAATCCAGGGAAGATGTGGAGGGGGGCGGTCCGACCTTGTCGACGGTATTGAACGCAGCCTTTAGCTCGGCCCAATCGGAAAATCGGCTTTTCTGAATCACTCGCCGCCAGCCCTGCAAGGGGGCTGCGGCCTGAGGATGGTCGGCAGCGAAGGCCCGCTGGACACTGTTGCCGATATTTTCATGGGGCGAGCGCATCTCAATATGAGATAAGCGCAAACAGGCCTTCGACGGAGGTGTGCGCTGGCGGTGCATGAACAAGTAAAACCGGGCTTTTGAGGGGAGCCCGTTTTTTACTTGATCAGCCTTCCATTACCTCGAAATCGTGCGTGATCTCGGCGATCTTGCCGAGCATGATGCTGGCCGAACAGTATTTCTCGGCCGACAGGTGCACCGCCTGTTCGACGCGCCTGGGATCCAGCGCCTTGCCGGTGACGGTGAAGTGGACGTGGATTTTGGTGAAGACCTTGGGGTCGGTGTCGGCGCGTTCGGCGTCGATGTCCGCGACGCAGTCGCTGACCTGCTGGCGGCCTTTCCTCAGAATGTGGACCACGTCGAAGGCTGAGCAGCCCCCCAGCCCCAGCAGCAGCATTTCCATCGGGCGCACGCCGAGGTTTTTGCCACCGGATTCGGGCGGGCCGTCCATGACGACGCTGTGGCCGGATTCGCTCTGGCCGACGAAGCTGACGCCTTCGATGAGTTTGACGCGGGCTTTCATGGGTTTCCTTCAGGCAAACAGGGTGTGGGATTTGTACCACAAAATCCCCGTCATTCGCGCACCGCAAGGGGGCTTTTGCGCAGCCAGGCGGGCGGCTGCTCCTGCTGCAACGCTGGCGACGACAGGGGGGGGCGACCGGATTGGCGGCGAGCCGTGTGGCCATGGCGCGAGGGGCCGAGCCCGAACGGTAAGGGATTTGCATAGAGTGTTTGACTTTGTGCGCGGTACGCAGTTAAAATGCCCGGCTTTCCGAGAATGTCCTCTGTGCAGAGGTTGGGTCATGAAAACCTTTTCCGCTAAAACGCATGAAGTCAAACGCGACTGGTTCGTGGTTGATGCCGATAATAAAGTCCTGGGTCGCCTGGCTTCCGAGATTGCCCGCCGTTTGCGCGGCAAGCACAAGCCTGAGTTCACCCCCCACGTTGATACCGGCGATTACATCGTGGTGGTCAACGCGGGCAAGTTGCGCGTGACCGGCAACAAGGAACTCGACAAGAAATACTATCGCCACTCGGGCTATCCCGGCGGTCTCTATGAAACGACTTTTGGCAAGATGCAGGAGCGTTTCCCTGGTCGTGCGCTGGAAAAGGCGGTCAAGGGTATGCTGCCCAAAGGCCCGCTTGGCTACGCCATGATCAAGAAAATGAAAATCTACGCGGGCGCGGACCATCCGCATGAGGCTCAACAGCCCAAGCCCCTCGACATCAACGTTTAAGGTCGCATCATGATCGGTAACTACAATTACGGTACGGGTCGTCGCAAATCATCGGTTGCGCGCGTGTTCATCAAGGCTGGCAGCGGCAAGATCATTGTCAACGACAAGCCGGTCGACGAGTATTTCTCGCGTGAAACCGGGCGCATGATCGTGCGTCAACCGTTGGCGCTGACCGACAACCTGAGCACGTTCGACATCATGGTCAACGTGGCGGGCGGCGGTGAATCCGGCCAGGCTGGCGCGGTTCGCCACGGCATCACCCGTGCGCTGATCGAGTTCTCGGCCGAGATGAAGCCGACGCTGAAGGCGGCAGGTCTGGTGACCCGCGATGCCCGCGAAGTCGAGCGCAAGAAGGTCGGCTTCCACAAGGCGCGTCGTCGCAAGCAGTTCTCCAAGCGCTGATTTTATTGGAGTCAGTCGCTTGTTGGTCAAAAAAGCCGCCCGGATTCAGGGCGGCTTTTTTTATTTCTGTCATCGGGCGTGTCTTACAATAGCGCCCATTATTCGCATCGGAATCACACCATGATCAAAGTCGGTATTGTCGGCGGCACGGGCTACACCGGGGTCGAATTGCTGCGTCTGCTGACGCGCCATCCGCAGGTGGAACTGAAGGCCATCACCTCGCGCAAGGAAGCCGGCATGCCGGTGGCGGAGATGTTCCCCAACCTGCGCGGCCGGGTGAAACTGGCATTTGCCGCGCCGGAAGAGGCTGGACTGGAAAACTGCGACGTGGTGTTCTTCGCTACCCCCAACGGCGTGGCGATGCAGCAGACGCGCGCACTGCTCGACGCCGGCGTCAAGGTGATCGACCTGGCGGCGGATTTCCGCATCAAGGACGTGGCGGTGTGGGAGAAGTGGTACAAGATGGAGCACGCCTGCCCCGATCTGATCGCCGAGGCCGTCTATGGCCTGCCCGAGATCAATCGCGTGGCCATCAAGGGGGCACGGCTGATTGCCAACCCGGGCTGTTATCCAACGGCGGTTCAGTTGGGCTTTTTGCCTTTGCTGGAAGCCGGCGTGGCCGACGCCGGCTTTCTGGTCGCGGATGCCAAGTCGGGCGTGTCCGGCGCCGGACGCAAGCCGGAAACCCATATCCTGTTCGCTGAAGCGGCGGACAACTTCAAGGCTTACGCTGTCGGCGGTCATCGCCACTGGCCTGAAATCAAACAGGGACTGGAAACTTTCGCCGGCAAACCGGTCGGATTTACCTTTGTGCCGCATCTGACGCCGTTGATCCGTGGCATCCACGCGACCCTGTACGCGAAGGTGAGCGCTGACGTCGATCTTCAGGGGCTATTTGAAAAACGCTACACAGGCGAAGCCTTTGTCGACGTGATGCCGGCCGGATCGCATCCAGAAACCCGTTCGGTGCGGGGCGCCAACGTCTGTCGCATCGCGGTGCATCGGCCGCAGGGCAGCGACACGGTGGTGGTGCTGTCGGTGATCGACAACCTCGTGAAGGGGGCGGCCGGGCAGGCGGTGCAGAACATGAATATCCTGTTCGATCTGCCTGAAGACACCGCGCTGGCTGATGTTGGGATGCTGCCTTGAAGCGGGCGGAACTCCGCGGCAACAGCAGGGTCATTGCTTGACGCAAGACGGGTGATGCGGATAATCACCCCACACATTTTTAAGGAGCATGAGCATGAATGCAGCAACCGAAATGGAATCCCCGCTGATCTTCACCGACAGCGCGGCCAGCAAAGTCAAAAGCCTGATCGACGAGGAAGGCAATCCCGACCTGAAATTGCGCGTGTTCGTTTCGGGCGGCGGCTGTTCCGGGTTTCAGTACGGTTTTACCTTCGACGAAGCGCAGAATGCCGACGACACCGTGATGGTGAAAAATGGCGTCACCCTGCTGGTTGATTCGATGAGCTTCCAGTATCTGGTGGGCGCCGAGATTGATTATTCGGAGGGTTTGGAGGGGGCGCAGTTTGTGATCAAGAATCCGAACGCCACCACGACCTGTGGTTGCGGCTCGTCGTTTTCGGCGTAGCCCTACTTGTGTCCGAATGAAAAAAGCGGCCTCGGCCGCTTTTTTGTTTGCGGCGCCAGTTTCATGCCGGGTAAATCGCTCCAAGAATCCGTTTTCCCCGAGCGCCCGTGACCGAGGGCAGGTTGCCCGGTGCATGATGCAGCGTCTGCTGTGCCAGCCAGGCAAAAGCGAGTGCTTCCACCCAGTCCGGGTCGATGCCGAGAGAGGCGGTGGTCGC
>JAUPLV010000025.1 GCA_030836725.1 Pseudomonadota bacterium
AAGGCGCCGGGCACGCCGTTGCCGCAGTCGATGATGATTTTCATCGGCCGCGCAAGTTTGACGTCGGACACGATGCGCGTAAGGTATTCGTTGGCGACGTCGTACTGGCGGTAGCTGCCATCGCCGTTGACCAGATCGTTGTCGAGCAGCCGCTGGCGCAGCTTCTGGATGGCGTCGCCCGACAGGGTTTCGCCGCCGAGCACCATTTTCAGGCCATTGTAGTCGGGCGGGTTGTGGCTGCCGGTGACCATCACCGCGCTGTTCGTGTTCAGCTGGTAGGCGGCGAAATACGTCATTGGCGTGGCGACCATGCCGAGGTCGATCACCCCGATGCCGGCCTTGCGAATGCCGCGTGCCAGCGCGGCGGCCATGTCGGGGCCGGACAGGCGCCCGTCGCGTCCGATGCAGATTTCCTTCTGGCCGCGCGCCACGGCTTCGGAGCCGATGGCGTGGCCGATGGCTTCGACGATTTCCGGGGTGAAGGTCTTGCCGACGATGCCGCGAATGTCGTAAGCCTTGAAAATTTCCTTGGGGTATTCCACAACGCGCTCCCTTATTGGTGATGCGCTGATTCTACCTGCGCTGGGCGTCGAAATGCTGCATCAGCCGCCCTGATAGCCCTTCCGGACTGCTGGAAAAAAGGAACGGGGCGGCGCTCAGTGCGAGCCGCCGCTGGGTTTGCCTTTCAGGCGGTAGAGGGTGCCGCAATAGGGACAAAGCGCTTCGCCGCTCGCTTCGATGGGCAGGTAGACGCGCGGGTGGGAATTCCAGTCCGCGTGCCGTGGCATCGGGCAGTGCAAAGGCAGCTCGCTCTCGGTCACCTCGATGACGCGCTGGGTATTTATGCCCTTTGGGGTATTGTCGCGGCGCTCGCTCATGCCGGTCTCGCTTACTTGACCGGGGTGAGCCAGTCGGTGTGGGCGGCGGCCCGGCCGTGCACGCAGTCGAAATACATCGCCTGCAATCTGGCCGTGATGGGGCCGCGCGAGCCTTGGCCGATCATCCGGTTGTCGAGTTCGCGGATCGGCGTGACTTCGGCCGCGGTTCCGGTGAAGAAAGCCTCGTCGGCGATGTAGACCTCGTCGCGGGTGATGCGTTTTTCGATCACCTGCAGGCCGATCTCGTTCGCCAGCTGGATGAGGGTGTCGCGGGTGAGGCCGACCAGGGCGGAACTCGGGTCGGGGGTGTAGAGCTTGCCGTCGCGGACGATGAAGATGTTCTCGCCCGAGCCTTCGGAAACAAAGCCGTCGACATCGAGCAGCAGCGCCTCGTCGTAGCCGTCCATCTCGGCTTCCCGGTGCGCGAGGATCGAGTTCATGTAGTTGCCGTTGGCCTTGGCCTTGCACATGGTGACGTTGGCGTGATGGCGCGAGAACGAACTGGTCTTGACGCGGATGCCGCGCTCCAGCGCTTCCTGCCCCAGATACGCGCCCCATGGCCAGGCGGCGACGATGACGTGCACCGACAGGTTCTTCGCCGAGATGCCCATGGCTTCGGAACCGTAAAACGCCATCGGCCGCAGATAGCCGGATTCGAGCCCGTTCTCGCGCACCACGGTGCGCTGGGCTTCGGAAAGGGTCGCTTTGTCGAAAGGCATTTTCATGCCGAGGATGTGGGCGGAGTTGAATAGCCGGTCGGTGTGTTCCTGCAGGCGGAAAATCGCCGTGCCTTGTTCGGCCTTGTACGCGCGCACGCCCTCGAAGACGCCCATGCCGTAATGCAGGGTGTGGGTGAGGACGTGGGTGGTGGCGTCGCGCCAGGGAACGAGTTTGCCGTCGTACCAGATGACGCCGTCGCGGTCGGCCATGGACATGGTGAAAAGTCTCTTAACGAATGGAAAACGGCGATTTTACCGGAATCCGGGCGCATACGAACCTGCGCGGGCGAACAAGTATGGGCCGCCTGTTTTGCGGCGCGATGCGGCCCCATATGAGGCAAAACACGCATTGGAAGGGGATGCTTTTCACGCGGTTGCCGCCGCCGCGTGCCGGCTGCGCCGGGCCTGCAATTACGGGGTATTGATGCGCACGAATTCGGGGAAATAATCCGCCCGCACGATATAGGTGCCGTCGCAGTTGTACGACGCGCGCACGATGCCTTCGGACAACGAAATTGCCGCGTTGCGCAGGTAGTAGCCCTCGATGCTGCGCAATGCATTGAAGCTCCGCACGATTTCATCGATGCGGTCCGCCGCCAGCGGCTGCCAGCTGGTGCGCTCCTCGTCCATCAGTTTCAGCCAGTGCGCCGGCAGATAATGCCGCAGCGGCCCGGTCTGGATCATCGCGCGCACCCAGGCGATGGTGCGGACCTTTTCCTCGTATGGCACTGCGATGAAATGCCGCTCGATGTAGCCTGGTTTAACCAGGTCCTCGGCGTCATGCACTTCGTAGGCAAAGGGGTTGAAAATCGACTCGGTGCGCACCTCCGAGCTGTTGAAACCGATATAGATCGCGTACACGCCGGTGTTGTGCAAAAGCGCGGCGCAGGCTTCCATCACTTCACCCGCGATGTGGTCCAGGCGCGATTGCTGGCGCGGACGCAGCGGCACGGTCTCACGCAGGCTCGGGTCGCCCTTGATGCTGACAAACGGGGTGTCGGCAGGTAGGCCGAAGGCGCCGACGATGGGCTCGTGCAGCAGGCAGACGTTGGGAGTGGCGGGGAGGATGGAATTCATTCCGCGATTGTCGCATTGCCGGATGGCTTGCAGGCAGGTGTTAGCTGGATGGCCTGATGTTCAAGCAGGGCTACCAGTTTGCGCACGGGAGCGGGCAGGGCGGCATCGAGCGCGTCGGCCAGCGGCAGCCAGATTTGGCCTGCAAGCGTTGAGTTGCGGGGCGCGAGATGGATGCGCGCCGGCTGGATGTGCAGTTTGAAGTGGGTGAAGCTATGGCTGAACTGCGGCATAGGCTGATGCGTGAGCGCGGTGAGGCCGAAATGATCGCGGCAGTGGCTGGTGGGGTCGGCTTCCGGGTCGATTTCGGGCAGGCTCCACAAACCGCCCCAGATGCCGCGTGCAGGACGCTTTTCCAGCATCAGTTCGCCGCGATCGAGCAGCAGCAGCATCTGCACCCGCTTTTCGGGCAGCACTTTGCGAGGGCGCGGGGCGGGCAACTCGGCGGTACGCTGCTGCCGATTCGCGATGCAGTCGGCGCTGATCGGGCATGACGCGCAGGCCGGCCGGCTCCGGGTGCAGATCATCGCGCCGAGATCCATCATGCCCTGCGTGTAGGGTTCGATGTCGGTGTGCGGCAGATGCAATTCCGCCCGTTGCCACAAGGCGGTTTCCACTTTTCTGTCGCCCGGCCAGCCGGCGATGCCGCCATGGCGCGCCAGCACGCGTTTGACATTGCCGTCGAGAATGGCGCAGCGCTGGCCGAATGCGAGCGCCGCGATGGCGGCCGCGGTCGAGCGGCCGATGCCGGGTAGGTGTGCGATGGCATCGGCCGTTGCGGGAAATTCCCCGTTATTCCGTTCGGCGATGGCGCCTGCGGCGGCGTGCAGATTGCGTGCGCGGCTGTAATAGCCGAGTCCGCTCCAAAGGGCCAGCACCTCGTCCTCATGCGCTGCGGCAAGCGACGTCAAATCGGGAAAGCGTGCGATAAAACGCTCGAAATAGGGGATGACGGTGGCGACCTGAGTCTGCTGAAGCATGATTTCGGACAGCCAGATGCGGTAGGGATCGCGACTACCCTGCCATGGCAGGGTGTGGCGGCCATGGCGCTGTTGCCACTGGATGATTCGGGAAGAAAACGATTTCACCCCGGCAGGGTAGCCGGGGTGAAGGAGTGAATCAATGGGTAGAAAGTGAAATGCCGGGGGGGTAGTCGAAGCTGTCTCCGCGAGGGCAGCCATGCTTGCGCGGTCGGAAAATCGGCAACAATCCGGTCCTTATGCGGGGCTGAGTTTCTGCCGGAACAGATTGACCAGTTTGCCAAACGCCGATTCGGTGATCGATTTGCGTTCGACCATTACCGCATTGCCATTGCGAAATTTATCAGCGAGCCGAAACAGGCCGATGGAAAAGCTGTTCATGCCGTCCTCGTCCGAGAACAGATAGTTGTTCCTGCTGTCGCTGACCCAGCCCAGCCGCAGCCAGCTGGAGGGGGCGTCCTCGTAATGGAACTCGACCCAGTCCCCCTTGTTGAGATCACGGGCTCTCTGGGTGGATTCGTCCTCGATTTCCGGTGCGGCAGGCTCGGAGTCGGAAGCGGAATCGGCCGTGGATTCCATGGCTTCGGCCTGCGCTGTCAGATCGGCGATCTCTTCGGGTGAAATTTCAGGCAGCGGCACCGGCTGGGCGTTCGGACGCACCGCGTTGGCATGCAGGATAACCAGCGAGGCAAAGAAGTGGTCGGACAGCTTCTGCGGCAAATTGATTCCAGCCACGCCTTCCCGCAAGCGCTTCAGCAGTCCGGGCAGGATGCGTACCAGCATCAGCCGTGCGTCCATGTCGGCCTTGGGTAGTGTGCTCCACACCAGTTCACGCATGGTTTCGACATGGCTGTTGAAATGCGCGCCATGCTCGCCTTCGTTGATGTAATCCTGAGCCAGTACCTGCGACCAGTCGCGCCGTAGAAATTCGCGCACTGCCTCCGCAATCGTCTGATCCTTGAGTGCGCGTTTGATCAAATCACGCACGATCACGGGCGCAAGCCCCCTGCGTTCGAGCTGTTTGATTTCGGCGATGTCCTGTTGCAGGCTGACGTCGACGGTTTCCTCAAGCGTTTCTTCCAGCGCGACGCCCATCGCCTCCAACTCTTCGGCTGCGAGGCTGAAAACCGCGACGTCCTTCTCGAATTCTTCGATTACCCTGCCGACCACCTCCGAAATGGCTTCCAGTCGCGCATTGCCGGCCGCGTTGTCCGGCAGATGGACCGCCAGCGTGGCGATGGCATCCAGCATGCGGCGAACCGGGTGGTTGGATTCCGAGAAAAAATTTCGGTCCAGCATGGCCGCCTTTAGGACCGGAATCTGCAGGCGTGCGATTTGCGCCTTGAGGCGATCGGGAATTGCGGCTTCCTCGAATACCACGTCGAACAGCATCGCCACAGCGTCGACCAGTACGGCGTCGAGCGGACTCGCTGATTGCATTACCGGACTTTGCTGCAAACTGCGCAGCACGTTTTGAATGGTGGAGGCATCCACCATGGGCAATTCGAAATGGCCGCCGTCCGGCAGCATCATGCCGCCCATTTGCAACTGTCCGAGTGAGTCGAGCAGGTTGATGCCGCCTGCCCCTGGACCGCCCGACCCTTGCCCCCCCCCGGATCCTTGACCGATGCCGCCTTGCGCCAGTTGCTCGAACAGCTTCAACATGTCGTTGCTGGACTGTCCCTGTTGGGCGGGTTCCGCGGAGGTGGATGCGTCGGTATTGCGGGTGCGACTCTTCATGCCGATCTTGAGATCGGGCATGACGCCGTGATCAACCAGATACTGGTTGAGGGATTGATAGATTTGCGCCAGCTCGGTGGTCAAAACCAGGTCGAACTGGTTCAGCAGAACGACCCGCGCGCCCTCCATCAGTTGCATGCTGGCAAAGCCCTTCAGCAGGGCGTCACACAACGCACGGGGACCAAGCGGGTTGTCATTTTCAGACAGGTCGGTGCGGCCCAGCAGATGCGAGACACGCGCATCCAGGGCGACCAGTTCCTCGGCGCAGTTGAAGCGCAGACGCGACGTGGCTCGGTCGACTGCCAGCGTGATCTCGAAATCCTGGTCGCCGAGGAGTGAGAGTTCAAGCAGGCCTATGCTGGCCGGATTTTCGCGATTGTGGGTGAAGTTGTTGAAGGCCTGGCAATAGGCTTCCTTGCAGGCGCTCAGCAATTCATTGGTTTGCTTGTTGAGGATGCTCTGGGCGCTGTAATAGTTGTTGCGTGTTTCCAGCAACGGCGAGCGTTCGGCCATCGCCAGCAATGAATTTTCCATTGCCTCGGCTCGTCGCGTCAGTGCGCGGGTTACCCCCTCGATCAGCAGATCGCGGCTATCGTGCAGCATGGACAAGGTTTCGGCCGGAACCTGCGCCCGGCGTGAACGCTCGAATTCGTTGAGGTTTACTACGACTGATTTGTCTGACATCTCGCACTCCATCGGGGTCACCTTACGGTATCGGCGGTTGGCCGACCAGAAAACAGCGAGAGGCGCGTGACCGGGATAAGGCCGGTAATCCCGCTATCTCGACCACCCGTGGTGGAATGCACTGTAAGGCATAAATCGAGACCGGTAACTTTGCGTCCCCGTCTCGCGGCGGGTTTGCCCTGTTCGGTGGTCGACGGTTGAGTCCGGATTGCGAATACACAACCGCGCAACTCGTCTATCGGTCTGGCCGAAGAAAACTTTAGCCAGGGCGATCAACATCGATTCGGACGATTATTACTCTTCGAGCCCAGGCCAACCCACTGCCGGCTAGCGATCAAGTAGCAATTATCCGCCATTTTTTTGATACTAGCAGCCTTGGACTTGAATACCATGATGTCAAGCCTGATCGGGTCATATCGGATCATCGAGCTACGACCGCCCGCATCGATAACGGCCATAAATACGGTGGAGCGGGCGAAGGGAATCGAACCCTCCTCATGAGCTTGGGAAGCTCAGGTAATGCCACTATACGACGCCCGCGTTTGATTTCCGTCCGTCTAGGGCGCCTGGGCCCTTCGAGGTAGAATTCCGCATTCTACTGAATAGTCCCGATGGATTAAAGCTGTGATTGAACTGGTCATCAACGGTGAACCCCGGAGCTTCCCAACTCCGCTGACTCTCGGCCATCTGGTCGAGTTGCTGGATCTGGTCGGCAAACGTATCGCCATCGAGAAAAACGGCGAGATCGTCCCGCGCAGCCAGCATGGCGACACCCCGCTTGCCAGCGGCGATCGCCTTGAAATCGTCGTCGCCGTTGGCGGCGGCTGATGTGGGTGAGACGTGAGGCGGAAGAAGCGAGGTGCGCCTCCGGCCCAAGTCCTTCGCTTGTCATCCCGGAGCCTGGCTCCTTACTTGAACTTACCTGACTTATGAATCCACTCGTCATCGCTGGAAAGTCCTATGCCTCTCGCTTGCTGGTAGGCACGGGTAAATACAGGGATTTTGAACAAACCCGCCTCGCGGTCGAAGCCTCGGGCGCGGAAATCGTCACCGTCGCCATTCGCCGCACCAACATCGGCCAGGATGCCGGCCAGCCCAGCCTGCTCGACGCGTTGCCGCCATCGAAATATACCTACCTGCCGAATACCGCGGGTTGCTACACGGCGGACGACGCGATCCGCACGCTGCGCCTGGCGCGCGAGCTGCTGGACGGCCATTCTCTGGTCAAGCTGGAAGTGCTGGGCGATCCGGAATCGCTTTATCCCAATGTCGCCGAAACCATCAAGGCCGCCGAGGTGCTGGTGAAGGACGGCTTCCAGGTGATGGTCTACACGTCGGACGACCCGATCGCCGCCAAACAGCTGGAAGACATTGGTTGCGTCGCGGTGATGCCGCTGGCCAGCCTGATCGGCTCCGGCATGGGCATCCTCAATCCGTGGAATTTGCAGATCATCATCGACCGCCTCTCGGTGCCGGTGATCGTCGATGCCGGCGTGGGTACCGCAAGCGACGCTGCCATCGCGATGGAACTCGGTTGCGATGCTGTGTTGATGAATACCGCGATTGCCGGCGCCGGCAATCCGGTATTGATGGCATCGGCGATGAAGAAGGCGGTGGAAGCTGGGCGCGAGGCCTTCCTGGCGGGGCGCATGCCGAAGAAGATTTACCAGGCCAGCCCGAGTTCGCCCACCAGCGGCCTCATCACGGGCAGCAAATAAGTTATGACGACAGACTCCGGCGCGCATCCGCGCATTCGCTCCTATGTGCTGCGCGCCGGGCGCGTCGGCTCCGGCCAGGCGCGGGCGCTGGCCGAGATCGGGCCGCGGTTCATGCTGCCGTATCGGCCAGGATTGCTCGACCTCGACACCGCCTTCGGTCGCGCCGCGCCGCGTATTCTGGAAATCGGCTTCGGCATGGGCGAGGGGCTGGCCGAGATTGCCGCGGCCCATCCGGAAAACGACTATCTTGGCGTCGAGGTTCACACGCCGGGCGTCGGTGCGCTGCTGAAGCAGCTCGGCGAGCGCGGCCTCGGCAACGTCCGCGTCATCCAGCACGACGCCGTCGAGGTTCTGACGAAAATGCTGGCGCCGGCCAGCCCCGCCGGCATCCACATATTTTTCCCCGATCCCTGGCACAAGAAGCGCCACCACAAGCGCCGCCTGATCCAGCCGCCGCTGGTGAGCTTACTGGCAAGCCGCCTGCAGCCCGGCGGTTACATCCATCTGGCTACCGACTGGCAGGACTATGCCGAGCAGATGCTGGCGGTACTCTCGGCCGAGCCGTTGCTGGAAAATACCGTGGCGGATTACGCGCCGCGCCCCGACACCCGTCCGCTCACCAAGTTCGAGCAGCGCGGTATCCGGTTGGGCCACGGGGTGTGGGATCTGCTGTTCCGCCGGGCTTAACTCACGCCGCCATGCGGCTATGATGCAGGCATGGACATCCTTGCCCTCGTCAAATCCGCATTCGCCCTGTTCGCCATCGTCGACCCGATCGGCGTCATCCCGATATTTCTCCTCGCCACCCAGGGTTACACGATTGCGCAAAGCCATGCGGCGGCGCGCATCGCAGCACTGACGGTGCTGGGGGTGCTGACGCTGTTCATCTTTGCCGGCGAGCCCCTGCTGGCATTTTTCGGCATCCGCCTCGCGGCTTTCTCGGTGGCGGGCGGTTTGCTGCTGCTGTTGCTGGCCCTGTCGATGGTGGAGGCGCACGTCAGCCCGCAGCGGCAGACGCAGGATGAGGCGCAGGAAGCTGAGGAGAAGGATTCGGTCGGCGTGGTGCCGTTGGGCGTGCCGCTGCTGGCTGGGCCAGGCGCGATCACCCATGTAATCGTGGCATCGGGGGCGGTGCAGGGCGATGCGCTGCACCAGGGACTGTTGCTGATTCCGGTGGTGCTGGTGTCCTTGTCCGTATGGCTGGCGTTTCGTGCCGCGCCGATGATTGCGCGTCGGCTCGGAAAGACCGGGATTCACGTCGTCACGCGCCTGATGGGCCTGATCATCGCGGCGATTTCGGTCGAGATGATCGCGGGCGGGCTGGTCAAGCTGTTCCCGGGTTTGCTGGCCTGATCGGGCGCTCCCTGCGCAACGCCGCCGCCCGCGCGTTCTATCATGAGCTCACTGCCGGCACGCAGGCATAAACATCAAAGGAGTCAAGCATGGAATTCGGCATCGTCGGACTGGGCCGCATGGGCGGCAACATGGCGCGGCGCCTGGCGCGGAAAGGCATCAGGATCGCGGTTCACAACCGCAGCCACGCGGTGAGCGAGGCCATCGCCGCGGAAACCGGCCATGTCGCCAGCGCCACTCTGCAGGAAATGGCTGCGGCCCTGCAGGCGCCGCGCGTTGTCTGGCTGATGCTGCCGGCGGGCGAGGCGACCGAGGCCGCGCTCGATGCGCTGCTGCCCCTGCTGTCGCCGGGTGATCTTGTCGTCGACGGCGCGAATGCGCACTTCAAGGACGATGCGCCGCGTGCGGCGCGTTGCGCGGAATACGGCGTCGAGTTCGCCGACGCCGGCGTCTCGGGCGGCGTCTGGGGGCTCGACAACGGCTACTGCATCATGTTCGGCGGCAGCGATGCGGCGGCGGCGCGCCTGAAGCCTTACATGGAAGCGCTGGCGCCGACGCCGACCAGCGGCTGGCTGCATACCGGGCCTGTCGGTTCGGGACATTACGTCAAGATGGTTCACAACGGCATCGAGTACGGAATGATGCAGGCCTTCGCCGAGGGCTTCGCGCTGATGCAGTCCAAGCCCGATTTCGACCTCGATCTGGCCGCGATTTCAGAGTTGTGGCGGCACGGCAGCGTGGTGCGCTCGTGGCTGCTGGATCTGACGACGGATTTTCTGGCAAGCGACCAGACACTCGAAGCCATCGAGCCATTCGTGTCGGATTCCGGCGAGGGTCGCTGGACCGCGCTCGCGTCGGTCGAGCAGGGCGTGCCGACGCCGGTGATGACGCTTGCGCTGATGATGCGCTTCGCCACCCAGGGCAGGAACGACTACGCGGCGAAGATGCTGGCCAAGATGCGTCAGGGTTTTGGCGGTCATGCGGTGAAGGAGGGTTGAGATGAACCTCGGCAAAAACGCCGCGACCGACGATCTGCCGTGTTCGTTCGTGATTTTCGGCGCGACCGGCAACCTCGCGTCCAACAAGCTCCTGCCCGCGCTGTATCACCTGGAAGCCGCCGCGCGGCTGGCGGAATCGCTCGCCATCATCGCGTTTGCTCGGCGTGACTGGACCACGGAAAACTGGCGTGAGCACATGCGCGAAACCCTCAAGGACAAGATCAAGGGTTCACTCGACACGCCTGTGTTTGAGCGCTTCGTTGCGCGCTTCAGCTATTTCAAAGGCGATCTCAATGATGCGGCTTCCTACCGCGCGCTGGCCGAGCGGCTGCCGCCCGAATCGGCGTGTTCGAGCGCGGTGTTCTATCTCGCGATCAAGCCGGCGGAATTCGGCGCGGTAATCCAGAATCTCGAGGCCGCGGGACTCAACAAGCCGCGTGGCCTGAACCGCGTCGTGATCGAAAAACCTTTCGGCGAAGACCTCGAATCGGCGCAGATGCTCAATCGGTTGCTGCACCAGCATTTCGACGAGGAACAGGTGTTCCGCATCGATCACTTTCTCGGCAAGGAGACGGTGCAGAACCTGCTCGTCTTCCGCTTCGCCAACACCCTGATCGAGCCTCTGTGGAACCGCAACTTCATCGACCATGTGCAGATCACCGTGGCCGAATCCATCGGCATCGAGAACCGTGCCAATTACTACGATCGTGCCGGCGCGCTGCGCGACATGCTGCAGAATCACCTGATGCAGCTGCTCACCGTGGTCGCGATGGAGCCGCCCGCCGCGCTCGAAGCCGACGCGCTGCAGGACGAAAAGGTGAAGGTGCTGCGCTCGATTCGCCCGATCGCCAAGCGTGCGGTGCACGCGCATGCGCTGCGTGCGCAGTACACCCGCGGCGCCATCGACGGCAAGCCCGTGGTCGGTTACCAGCAGGAAGACAACGTCGAGCCGAATTCCGTCACCGAAACTTTCGTCGCCGCCAAGTTCTACATCGACAACTGGCGCTGGCGCGGGGTGCCGTTCTATCTGCGAACCGGCAAGCGCATGCCGCACCAGACCTCGATGATCGCGATCCGCTTCCGCCATCCTCCGCAGCAGCTGTTCCGCGAAACCCCGCTCGAGTCGGTCGATCCCAACTGGATCCTGCTGTCGATCCAGCCCGACGAATCGATGCGCATGGAAATCCATGTCAAGCAGCCCGGACTCGACATGGACACGCGGCTGATGCAGATGAACGCGAGCTTCCTGAAGACCGACGAGCAGACGCTCGACGCCTACGAAACCCTGCTGCTCGACGTCATCGAAGGCGATCGCTCGCTGTTCCTGCGTTTCGATGAAATCGAATGGGCGTGGCGGGTGGTCGATCCGATTCTCAAGCACTGGGCGGTCGAGCGCGAATACATCCCGACCTACCCCGCCGGTAGCTGGGGCTCGGCCGATGCCAACCGCCTGTTCGACAGCGACGACCAGATCTGGCGCAACGAACTGTAAGAGAGCTGCCGAATTGAAATTGGCCGAGTTATGACACAGCCGGAATGGCGGGTGTTCGCCGATGCCGAAGCGCTGGTGGCGGCGCTGGCCGATGCCCTGTGCGCCGAAGCCGGGGCCGCCATCGCCGCGCGCGGCGTGTTCCAACTGGTACTGGCGGGCGGCAGCACGCCGCGTGCACTCTATCGGGCGCTGGCCGACCGGAACGCGGGTGATGCGCGCTGGCATGTCTGGTATGGCGACGAACGCTGCCTGCCGGCCGACCATCCCGAGCGCAACAGCGTCATGACCGAGGCGGCCTGGCTGGCCGCGTCCCGGATTCCGTCCGAAAACCGCCGCCCGATTCCGGCCGAACTCGGCGCGGTCGGGGCCGCCGCGCGCTATGCCGGCCGGCTGAAAAACGTGACGGATTTCGATGTCGTGCTGCTCGGCATGGGCGAGGACGGCCACACCGCCAGCCTCTTCCCCGGCCACGACTGGGGCGATGCGTCGGACAGCCCGGATGTGCTCGCCGTCCTCGACGCGCCGAAGCTGCCGCCCGAGCGGGTCAGCCTGTCGGCGGCGCGGCTGAATCGCAGTCGGCGCGCGTGGTTTGTCGTGACGGGTTCAGGCAAACGCGAAGCGCTGCTGCACTGGAAACATGGCGAGAAGCTGCCGGTGTCCGTGGTCCGGGGCCGGCTGGAAACCGTGTCCTGGCTGGATCAGGCGGCCTGGCCGACAGGCAAATAACCCCGGTGTCCAGAATCAATCCACAGCAAATTGTCGGTGATGCTATGCGTGCTATCGGCCAGAAGCGGCCGGCAAGTCCAGTCGCTAAAGCCGGATCGGGCCGGTTGACGGTGTTCTCAAAGGAAACTGAAACGCAGGGAGCAAACGTCTTCTGTCCGAATCAGGCTACTCATAAGGCCTGTAGGCTAAAACAACTTTCCATTCTCGACCGTGGAGTCTGACAGACTGCCAGACGACGTTCTTGATAACTTTTTCTTTGGACACGGGCGCAAGAAAGATGTAACTGCCTTTGCCTGTGGGCTCGGAAGCAATCTTTTTACCCAAATCAAGCAAGCTTACATAGTCCGCATACATGGGGTCGCTAAAGAGCATCCTGCCGATCTCCTCCCTGTCCTGATCGAAGATGATCATGCCATCGGTTTGCATGATCCAGAGTTCATAGTCAGGGGGTGTCACGCTCTTTTTAAGGATGGGGTCGATCAGCAACTCGGGGCGAATGAATGCACTGACGGAGCCGACGAAGTTTTTCTTGTCATCAAACAAAGGGCGAGCCAAATCCACTGCCAGGAAACCCTCGATTGACAAAAAACCGCCACTGAATACCGGGTTCCGGTTTTTCAACATGGCAATCACATGGTCTCGCGTACTGATGTCCGCGTTCTCCAGATTCTTATAATCACTGGGCTCTATCTGGCGCAGAATCCCCTTGCCGTCAACATAAGAAGCGTCGACCAAATCCGGATTTTCATTGATGATGGAGGCAAGTAGTTTTCTGATGCCGCCTTCTTCGTCGACATCCGATTTATTGTTTTTAATAATCTCGGCCAGAGAACCATCGATCCGGTCCAGTCTGTTTTGCAAATCCTTGATAAAGCGATCGAGCGATAGATTCAGTAGCGGTGGGGCTTGTATTTCTTCGTGCTCAATTTTTGCCAAAACCATCCACCAGTCCATACTTGGCAGCTTCCGGTAATGCGCGCGCCTGACGCCACCGAGCACGTATTGCATTTCTCCGCTTTCGCTTTTCAGTGCTTTGGACACTGATTCCTGCAAGGATTTGCTTCCCTGCGTGAGCGCATTCATAAAGATGTAGTCGCCATCCTTGTGCAGTATTGTGTTCCCGGAAGCATCCAGGACGAACCATGTATAATTCGGAGGCAGGGCGAAATCCCGATTCAATCTCACATGCAGCTCATCCAGGAAAATCGAGGCCCCAAGCGCTCCGACCACCTTGTTATCAATCACGATTGGGATAGCCATCAGGGCCGATTTTTTACCAGAGGACCGGCCATATATCGGAAAGCCCTTAACCCGATTTCCAGAAAATAACGATTTAAAATAAGCGCGATCGCTCAAATTAAGTTTTGTGTAATCGTGTGTCACGGAATAATGGTTTCCATCGGGCAAGACGAAAAAATAGACCCCCGGCAAACCCGCTTCAACCTGCTTCAGATACCGCTTGATTCCGTTCCAGTCACGACCTTGAGCCTCTGGAGTGGCTGCTATCAGCTCAAGAGAGGCCAGCGTATTAACAAAAATGCTGTCTACATAGTGGGCAGCGGCGTTGACCGTCGTTTCGGGGCCGGCAATCGGTTGAGTATCCGGAGGTTCTGCCGCCCACGCGGAACCAATCAGCACAAAAGTTAGTAGTAACGATTTGATCGCTTTCATGCTTTATCATCCTTCAGGTGTTTTCTTGTCCGGCCTCGCGCTTTTCACGCTCTGAATTGCCCCCGGCTTGCCAGACATCCTTGATCGTTAAAATTGTGCATCTGTTGTGGCGGCCAAGTAAGTTACGGTTGGCAGGTTGATCCGACTGATTTGTAGTCGAGACCTCCCGTTTTCATCTTCTCAGGGAGACACTCCTTTTCCTCCACTGACAGAGGTGTGCCTGTGGTCCCCGCATAAAACACGACTAGCTTTACCGGTGCGCTTCCAACATTCCGCCCATTGTGCGATCGGTTAACCACTTCGGAGAGCGCGTCGCCGGCGTTCAACAGTTTCACGCGCCCGTCATCGAGCGTAAGCTCAAGCTTCCCTTCAAGCATATAGGCAAAGTTGGGGACGAGATGGCAGTGCCATCCGGTCTGCGCACCCGGGGCGATCTCGACGAGTAGCGCTGTCATTTCGGCTGTCCCTGTTGGATAGACGAACGGTTTGCCGTCCCAACTGGAGGTCTCCTTCGCGAGTGGCGTCACCTTCACGCCTGTTGTGGCGTCGAGGGCCGTGGCATCAAGCCACACTACAAGTAGAGGCCACAAAATCAAACCTTGAAATTTCACCTTCACCCCCCTCCACGACTTACGGTTGCCGGATTCTGAGCCTCGGCAACGTCAGGTCCATGTTAATTCGAAATTGTTCAAGATGCGCGCGGTTGGATCGCGGGGAGCCACCCAGTCGTTTATTCGTGGTACGCGAGCGGTGCGGCAAGAGGAAGGGAAGGGCGCCAGCCCATTCAAATTGGCAACTATCTTTCGAGCAGATTGCCCAGATCGGCATTAGGCAGGTAGCGCCGGTATATTTTTTCGAAGGTGCCGTCCTTCTTCAAGCCGTCCAGGGTCGATTGCCATGCCCGCACCACATCGGCGGGGGTATCTCTTGATATGGCAATGTAGAAATCAGTCTGGACCATGGTGAAAACGGGTTCCAGGTCATTTATGCTGTATCCGGCTTCTCTTGCAAGCTCCTCGATCGTGATATCCGTGAAAATTGAAAGTTGCACCTTGCCATCCATGAGCTGCCTGACGTTTGCACGCGGATCCGGTGAGCTGAGCAGGTTCTTGAATCCTTCACGCTTCAGGTGCTGCTCGGTAAACCAATTTGTCGTCGTGGCGATGGAGGCAATTGCCTTGGCTTCTTCCAGGCTATTTATCCTGATTCCCGAGCCTTTCTTTGCGTAGAAAATTGCGCTGTTCTTACCGACAGGACCCACCCACTGGAAGAGGCTTTCCCTCTCCGGAGTGCGCTCAGCGCTGAAAAGCAGCACCTTTGGATGGACGAGAGCCATGTTGTAGGCGTTTTTCCAGGAGGTTAGCCGGATGTTGTCCGGAAGTTTCTGGCGAGCGGCGATTTCCCTGACCATGTCCGTCACCAGTCCAGACGGCTTTCCATCCTTCATGAAGGTGACGGGCGGGTATTCTTCGGTCACAAGCTGGAATATGCCGGGCGGAGTCTCGCCAGGGAGCCACCTCGCGTAAATCTGCGCAAAAGTCCCGTTGCGCTTCATTTCATCCAATGCGTCCTGCCAACGGGCGACCAGTTCGGGTGAGGTTCCCTTCGAGAAAGCGATGTAGATCAGATCGGTCGACACGGTGAAAGCATTTTTCACGTCATCCATGGATGCCCCGGTTTTTTTCAGGGCAGCCGGCATTTCCATGTTGCCGGAGGCCAGCAATTGCACTGTTCCATCTAACAGCCTGCGAATGGTGGTCTCTCTGTCCGGGTAGCTTTGCGTATTGGTAAACCCTTCCTGCTTGAGCATTTGTTCTGAGTAATATTTTGTGACGGTCGCAATCCCGTTAATTTTCCTGGCTTGATCCAGATTTGCTATCTCGATCCTTGATCCCTTCAACGCGTAGAGATTGGTATCCAGGACCACCAGGGGACCCACCCACTGAAAAAGGGCCTTTCGTTCCGACGTCATGGCGGTCGAAAAAAGCGCAATATTGGGCTGCTCCAAAAGCGCTTGGTAGCCTTTCGGCCAAGCGACCAGTTTGATTTTTCCACCGGTGCCGGTTCTTTTGACGAGTTCCCCGACCACTTCTGTTGCCAGGCCCGTTATTTCACCATTTTTAATGAAATTCAACGGAGGGTTTTCTTCCGTCAGAATCGTCAAGCCGGCTGCTTTCGTTGCCTGAGCGCCGACTGCGAATCCAAGCAGAACCAACAAAATTATCCTGTACAAGCAAAAAGGTTTTCTCATGATATTTAGTGGGTTCAGACTACCCCGATGTCCTCGTTCCATAATATGGGATTGTTTGTAATAAAGCCGCGCATCAGTTCGATACAGGCAGCCTCCTGCAGAATTTCCACTTGCACTCCGCGCGATCGCAACAAGGTCTCTTCGCCAGTGAAGGTCCGGTTCTCGCCGATCACAACTTTCGGGATGCCATACAGCAGGATGGCGCCGCAGCACATCGCGCACGGCGACAGGGTGGTGTAGAGCACCGCCTCGCGGTACACACTGGCGGGTTGGCGACCAGCGTTCTCCAGGGCGTCCATCTCGGCGTGCAGGATGGCGCTACCCCGCTGCACGCGACGATTGTGCCCCCGACCGATGATGCGGCCCCGGTGCACAATCACCGATCCAATCGGAATGCCCCCCTCTGCCTGGCCAATCCTTGCTTCTTCAAGGGCGGTTTCGATGAACGGGTCCATGGTTTGTTAAATTTTACTCAGCCCGGCGGACTAGGCCGCCGCGAGTTTGTCGAACGCGTCGATGCCGACCGCGGGTGCGGTACGGAATTTGATGTCCAACAGCCTGCTCAGGCCCACCGGTACCTGAACCGTGCTCTTCATTCCAGGCAAGTCAGGAACGACCACAAAGTCAACTTCGCCGAGCAGCGCGTAACCCGCCTTGAACTCACCGCCATGCTTTTTGATCAAGGCCATGGCATCGGCGGTGCGCTTGGCGCTGACCGCCTTCCTGGCCGCCCGCGTCAAGGCGCCGAACATCAGATAGGTTGCCATTACAACGCCTCCTTGATTCAGATCGTGAAGAAATCTCACTATAGATGCCTTGGGCGTTTTTTCAGGTTCGGGTCGCGTCCCGGCCATGGGTCATCCCGCCCCCCGTCAAAACGACTTTTTAACTGGATGGGTGGCCAATCGGCATCGGGCCGCTAGGCTGCATCATCCAGATATCTATCCACGTTCTCCTGCGTAATCACGTCAATTCCCGTATCAACAGTCTGAGGGATCTGAACGCCCAGCGATGCTTGCCACAACATCAGGATCGACATCGAGCCTTGCATTTTCGGAATGGTTGCTGAGGAGGACTCGATCACGCCTTCCTTAATGGCATCGAGTATGGGCTTGATCCCATCCATGCTGACTACCTTGACTTTGCCCGTCTTCCCGGCACTTTTGATGGCGGTTGCTATGCCTATCGGGCCCGAGGCATCGCAGCACAAGTAACCGCTCAGATCGGGATGCGATTCGAGAACAGCCGAAGCCTGTTGGCGAGCAGTCTCAATGTCGTCATTGTCAATGCCACCGTCTACAATAGCGATATCGGGATACTTCCTCAATACAGCCATCTGGGCTTCGTATCGTTCCTTGTGGTTTGGCGCCGTGGGATATCCCTGCATCACCGCCACTTTGCCGGCGCATCCAATCAGCTTGACGAGACGCTCGGCCGCAATGATCCCCTGCCGAGAAAAGTTGTTGCCAACGCTGGTGATGCTGGCATCTGGCGAGGGTGAGTCGAAGAGAACCATCGGAATACCCTGATCCCTGACGCGATTGATTGCTGTCATATGGCCTACTGCGTCAACCGGATCTACAGCGATGCCACTCGGGCGGCTCCTGGCGGCCTTTTCCAGAATCGCGTTCTGCTCGACGACGTCGGCAATGGCGGGGGGCATATAGTCGACCACAATCTCGACACACAGTTCACGACTCAGGATTTCGGCCTGAG
>JAUPLV010000119.1 GCA_030836725.1 Pseudomonadota bacterium
CGACGCCGCTGCGCTGCCGCCCTTGCGGCCCGGCCAGCTTCGCCGCCTCGCGCAGGCGCGGCGCCAGGTAGCCCAGGCGGGCGATCTCCACCTGCGCGCGCGCGGCGGGGGAGCGCGCGTTGCGGTGGAAGATTTCGAGGATGACCATGGTGCGGTCCATCACCTGGCAGCCGACCTCGTTTTCGAGGTGGCGCGCCTGCGACGGCGAGATCTCATGGTCGACGAAGAGAACGTCGATCGGGTGGGGCGAGACCATGGCTTCGCCGTCGTTGCCCACTTCGACGAAAGTGGCGAGTCGATGCAAGGGCTTGCCCGAGTCGAGGTCGGGCTCGTCTTCATCGCTGGCTTCGCTGTTGACGAAGTGGCGGATTTCCTGCCGCTTGCCGACGCCCAGATACGCCGTCGAGTCGAAGCTGGAACGCTTCTGCGTGAACGTGCGGGTGACGGTGAACCCCAGCGTCTTGGCCAGTTCGCGCAGTTCGGTCAGCGATGCCTCGAACTCGAAATCGCTGACACCCGGCAGTTGCACCGCCGCCACGACGGCGTACAGGGGTTTTTCTTTGACGTCTGTTTGCATGCTGCATGTGCTTCTGTTGTGTGGACGAAGGCGGATAGTACCCGTCTATGCAATCGGCACCGGCATTGCCTCAAGAAACCGTTGATTTACTCAATATAGTTGTCATCGCGAGGCGCGAAGCGACGTGGCGATCCAGAAGTGCCCGCTTAATCAAGGCGCTGGATTGCTTCGCTGCGCTCGCAATGACGGGGATTGGGCTTGTTCAGCAATTCCTCAACTGTGGGTCGGATCGGGCCCGGCGACAAAGCGCGCGACGAATGCGCCCTCGTAGCCCGCCGGCAGGGGAATACCGACGCGATGGCCGCTGCCCGGCGCGACCTCGACCGGGGCGTCGTCCTTGCCCTGCATGGTGGCGACCGTCAGTTCCAGGTTGCCCCTGGGATGGATGAGTTCGATGCGGTCGCCGACCGAAAACCGGTTCTTCACCTCGATCTCGGCCAGGCCATCGGCGCCGTATGCGATGACGTCGCCGACGTAGAGGCTGCGATCCGACTCGGAATGGCTCTTCAGGTAATTCTGGTATTCGCGGTCGGGGTGGCGTTCGTAGAAGCCGCCGGTGTAGCCGCGGTTGGCCAAGCCGTCGAGTTCGCGCAGCAGGGCCGGGTCGAGCGGGCGGCCGGCGACGGCGTCGTCGATGGCCTGGCGATAGGTCTGGCAGGTGCGCGCGACGTAGTAGGGCGACTTGGTGCGGCCTTCGATCTTGAGCGAGTCGATGCCGATTTCGGTCAGCCGCTGCACGTGTTCGATGGCGCGCAGGTCTTTCGAGTTGAGGATGTAGGTGCCGTGCTCGTCTTCCTCGATGGGCATGTAGCTGCCGGCGCGTTCCTTCTCTTCCAGCAAGTACACGTCGCCATCCGGCGCTTCCCTGCCGGGGAGGGTGTTGTACTCCCAGCGGCAGGAATTGGTGCAGGCGCCCTGGTTGGGGTCGCGGTGGTTGAAATAGCCCGAGAGCAGGCAGCGGCCGGAATAGGCGATGCACAGCGCGCCGTGCACGAAGACTTCGAGTTCCATGTCGGGGCATTCCTGGCGGATCTCGGCGACCTGGTCGAGCGACAGTTCGCGCGACAGGATGACGCGGCGGATGCCGAGTTTTTTCCAGAACCGCACCGCCGCGTAGTTGACGGTGTTGGCCTGCACGGAAAGATGGATCGGCATGTCGGGCCAGGTTTCGCGAATCATGTCGATCAGGCCGGGGTCGGCCATGATCAGCGCATCCGGCTTGAGGGCGACGACCGGCGCCATGTCGGCCAGGTAGGTTTTCAGTTTGGAATTGTGCGGAAAGATGTTGCTGACGACGTAGAACTGCTTGCCCCGGCTATGCGCGTATTCGATGCCGACACCCAGCGCGGCTTCGTCGCGGAAGCTGTTGTTGCGCACGCGCAGGCTGTAGCGCGGCTGGCCTGCATACACCGCATCGGCGCCGAAGGCGAGCGCCGTTTCCAGCATGGATTGCGAGCCGGCGGGGGCCAGCAGTTCGGGTTGACGTATTTCGGAGCGTTTCAAGTGGGGTTACCGGGGTTTGTGGAAGGACAGCATCAATTGCAGGTTTTGCGGCGTTTCCCTGGCGGTCCGTCGAGTAAACATTCAGGAGCCCTGCCGATCGTCTCCCCGCTGGCCGTAATGCCTGAAGCATTCCAGCGCCTCGTCCATTTCCGCATCGTTCAGCAGCACGGGCTCGCCCATCAGCTTCGCCCGCCAGTACTGCGCGCAGAGTTCTTCCACCTCCAGCGCCAGCGCCAGGGCGCCGTCGAGGCTGGCGCCCACCGCCACCTGACCATGATTGGCCATCAGGCAGGCGCGGCGGCCTTGCAGCGCGGCCAGCACCGCATCCGACAGGGCCTGGGTGCCGAAAGTTGCATAAGCCGAGCAGCGGATGTCCTTGCCGCCGGCGGCGGCGACCATGTAGTGGAAGGACGGAATGTCGCGGCGCAGGCAGGACAGGCTGACCGCGTGGGGCGAATGGGCGTGCACCACGGCCTGGGCCTCGGGTCGTGCGCGATAGATGTCGCGGTGGATGCGCCATTCGCTGGAGGGCTTGAGGCTGCCGTCCGACCGCCCTTCCATGTCCATGGCCACCATCTGGCCGGGCTCCAGCGCGTCGTTGGGCAAACCGCTGGGGGTGACGAGAAAACCATCGCGCAGCCGCACGCTGACATTGCCGGAAGCGCCCGGGTTGAGTCCTTGGCGGGTGGCTTGTCTGGCGGTTGCGGAGAGCGCCGCCCTGAGTTCGGGTTCGTTCATTTCAGATTGTCCATTAGCCGATTTGTGGCACGTAGGGTGCGCCGTGCGCACCGATCCATGCTCCGTGGTGCGCACGGCGCACCCTACTGAACCACCTCGCCCCCGGTCGCACCCTCATCGTGTGCCTCATGGATAATTTGGGTTCATTCCGGCATCCTCATGCGGTCCGGCAAACGCCGGCTTCGGGATAGCGTTGCGCCAAGCCCTCTTGCGTTGCCGGGCAGATGCCGCGTTCGGTGATCACCCCGGTGACGAGCCGCGCGGGGGTGACGTCGAAGGCGGGGTTGGCTGCCCCGCTTTGCGCGGGGGCGAGGCGCACGCTGGTCACGCCGCCATCCTCGGCCTGCCCCTGGATATGGGTGACTTCGTGAGCGGCGCGCTCCTCGATCGGGATGCCGCTGCCGTCCGCCAGCCGCCAGTCGATGGTGGGGCCGGGCACCGCCACATAAAAAGGCACGCCGTTGTCCCGTGCGGCGAGCGCCTTGAGATAGGTGCCGATCTTGTTGGCAACGTCGCCGTTGGACGCCGCGCGGTCCGCCCCGACGATGACCAGATCGACCTGTCCGTGCAGCATCAGATGGCCGGCGGCGTTGTCGGCGACAAGGGTGTGCGGCACGCCGTGCTGCGCCAGTTCCCAGGCGGTGAGCGCCGCCCCCTGGTTGCGCGGCCGGGTCTCGCTGACCCACACATGCACCGGAATGCCGGCATCGAAAGCCGTGTAGACCGGCGCCAGCGCCGTGCCCCAGTCCACCGTCGCCAGCCAGCCGGCATTGCAGTGGGTCATGACGTTGACGGTGCGCGACGACTGTTCGTGCTTCCACTTGATCAGCTCCATGCCGTGGCGGCCGATGGACTGGTTCAGCACGACATCCTCGTCGCACAGCACCGCCGCCGCGTTCCAGGCCGCTTCACCGCGTTGCGCGGCGGGAAGCGGTGCCAGATGGGTTTGCATCCGCTCCAGCGCCCAGCGCAGGTTGACCGCCGTCGGGCGGGTGGCCAGCAAGCGGGCGCAGGCGGTTTCCAGGCGGCTTTCGGAAGCCTCCTCCGCCAGCGCCAGCGCGACGCCATAGGCCGCGGCGGCGCCGATCAGGGGCGCGCCCCGGACGCGCATGACCGAAATGGCCTCGGCCGCGTCTTCGAGGGTGCGCAGAGTGCGGAATTCCAAACGATGCGGCAGCAACGTCTGGTCGATGATCTCAACGCCGCCATGATCGGACAGCGGGCGGATGGTTCGGGTAGGGGTGCCGTTAATGTTCATGCGGAAACAAAGATGCGGATGACAGGTGATTGATCGCCGCGGGTGCGGCTGAAGCGCCGATATGCCTGACCGCGCCCCAGGGCGTTCCAGTCCGGAAACCGCCCCGGGCACGATCGGCGAAACCGGCCTTGTTCGACCCCTGTCAGGATACATCGGCTGGCGGCCGTCCGGCATAATTCGCTGATTTGTGGGAGCGGCTTCAGCCGCGATTAACCGTAATCGCGGGTAAACCCGCTCCTACCCATGGTGGATCGGAGGCGCTAAGGCCTGAAGCGGCGCACGGCCTGCCGGAGTTCTCGCGCTTCGCCCCTGTCGCGGCCATAGCGCAGCCTGGTGTAAAGCTGCGTGATGCGTTCGATCCGCGGCGCCAGCTCGGGGCGCAGCCGCGCGGCGCGCAGGGCGAAATCGGCCGGGCCTTCGTGGGGCGACCGTGCAATGCCGCGACGCGCCAGCCGGGCGCAGAATTTCAGGTAGGCGGCCTGTACCGGGTCGTTGCCGCGCCGCGGCGCGTGCCACAGCATCCACAGCGCGATGCCGAGCAACAGCGCGGCGATGGCGGTCACCATGGCGACCGCCATGCCCTGCCACGAGGCCAGCGCCGCGTTGAAGCGCGACAGGAACCGGCTCTGCCGATCCTGGCCGTAACCCAGCACCCATTGATTCCAGTTGTTGTTGAGCAGGTCCCAGGACAGGCGCGCGCGCTTGAGCCAGGCGGGGTCGAGTTGCGCCATGGCGAACGGCAGCTCGACGCCGGGCAGGGCGGCGGCGATGCCGGATTCGATGCGATCGGGCGAGACCGCCGCCGTGGGGTCGATTCGCACCCAACCCTGCCCCTCCAGCCAGACTTCGGCCCAGGCGTGGGCGTCGGACTGGCGCACGATCAGGTAATCCCCCAGCGGATTCATTTCGCCGCCCTGATAGCCCGTCACCACCCGTGCCGGGATGCCGGCGGCGCGCATCAGGAACACGAAGGAACTGGCGTAATGCTCGCAGAAGCCGCGCCGGGTGTCGAACAGGAAATCGTCCACCGCCTGCTGCCCCAGAAGGGGCGGATTGTGGGTGTAGAAAAAAGCTTCGTCGCGGAACATGCCCAGTGCCTGGTCGACGATGGCCTGGGGACTTTTCAGCGTGTCGCGCCAGTGGCCGGCCAGTTCCAGCGCCCGCGGATTGGCTCCCGCCGGCAGGCGCAGCGCGCGTTTCCTTTCGTTTTCGTCAAGTTCGACGCCAAAGCGATATTGAGTGTAGGAGGCGATGCTGTAGCGCAGGCGCTGCTGCACCGGCGTGTGCGCCAGAATCTGGAAATCCCCGCTGACGCCGCTGCCGGGCGGCAGGATCGTGGGCAGTTCGAGGGCGAACAGCCAGCGCTGGTTGTGCGGCTCCAGGGTGACGGTGTAGTTCAGGGCCTGCCCCCGCGGCGCGACCTGCGCCGCGACGCCGTGAAGCGGCGTGCGGGTGGACCAGGTTCGCCCGTCGTAATCCCACAGCACCGGCCCGCGCCAGTAGCGCTGATTATTTCGCGGCGACGGGCCTTCGAAATCGACCCGGAATGCAATGGCCTCGGAGCCGATGAGCTGGCTGATGGCGCCCGGCGACATGCTGTCCGAAAGTCCGGTTGTGCCGGCATGGGCGTCCTTGGGCAAGCCCCACAGTGGGCCGACGCGCGGGAAAAGCACGAACAGCACCAGCATCAACGGCACGGCCTGGGCCAGCAAAACGCCCACCAGGCGCAGCCGCGGGCGGGCGTTCAGCCCGTTGTTGACGTCGCTGTAGCCGATCATGGTGGCCGTGGTGAGCAGCACCACCAGCAGCAGGTAGAAGGCGGTGGGAATGCTCTGGGAATAGAGGAAGCCGGTGATGACGAGAAAGTAGCTGAGGAAAATCACCACCATGGTGTCACGCAGCGACTTCATCTCCATCAGCTTGAGAGCGATCATCACGACCAGCAGCGCGACCCCGGCATCGCGCCCGAGCAGGGTGTGGTAATGGCTGAACAGGCCGGCGACGGCGGCGGCGGCGAGCGGGAGCAGCAGCCATTTTTTCGGCATCCGCGCATTTCCCCGCTCGATGGCCAGGCGCCATAGCCCCAGCGCCAGGCACAGCGGCCCCACCCATGGCGGCAGGTGCTGCAAATGCGGTGCGATAGCCAGGGCGAGGGATGCGAGCAGCCAGGCGAGTTTGTTCATGGGCCGAAGAGCGCCAGGGCTTCCAGGCACTGGCGCCGGTGCTCCGCGCCCGTGGCCGGTGGCAGAACCCGGCCCGGCAGGCGCAAGCCGTAGCGTTGCGCGGCGGCGTCGGCGTCCAGCACCCAGCGCGCGAGGCGCGACAAGCGGGCTTCCGTCTCCATGCCGGGCAGCGCGTCCCAGTCCAGCCATAATTCCTGCTGCGCCTCGCCTGAAAACTGCTTGGTGAGCATGCCCTGCTCGCGCGCCACTGCCTTCCATGCCACATGGCGCAGCGAATCGCCGCTCTGGTAGGTGCGCAGGCCGCTGAAATCGTCGTGCCCTTCGCCGTGTCTGAGGCCCTGGG
>JAUPLV010000120.1 GCA_030836725.1 Pseudomonadota bacterium
GAATCCGAGGACGCACAACGACGAGCAGGTGGCGAAGATCGCCGCCAGCATCGTCGAGTACGGCTGGACGAATCCGATCCTGGTGGACGGCGAGAACGGCATCATTGCCGGCCACGGTCGGCTGGCGGCTGCGCGCAAGTTGGAGCTGGCCGAGGTGCCGGTCATCGAACTGGCTCACCTGTCGCCGACCCAGAAGCGCGCCTACGTGATTTCCGACAACCGCCTGGCGCTCGATGCCGGATGGGATGACGCGATGCTGGCGCTGGAACTGGCCGAGTTGTCCGAGGCGGGATACGACCTCGCGCTCACCGGCTTCGACGATGCCGAGATCGAGCAGTTGCTCGCCACCGACGTCGCAGTCGACGGCGAAGCGGACGACGCGCAGGAGAGCGACGAACCCGATGCGGCCGACGACGTACCAGCCACTCCGGCGACGCCTGTCTCTCAGCCCGGTGATGTCTGGGCATTGGGTGCGCACCGGGTGATCTGCGGCGATGCCGCCGATCCGGCTGTGATCGGGGCACTGATGGCCGGCGAGCAAGCGGTGCTTTGCTTCACGTCGCCGCCCTACGGTAACCAACGCGACTACACGAACACCATCATCGATTGGGATGCCCTGATGCGCGGCGTCTTCGCCCAGCTGCCGATGGCCCCGACCGGCCAGGTGCTGGTCAATCTCGGGCTGATCCACCGCGAGCAGGAAGTCATTCCGTACTGGGATGCCTGGCTCGACTGGATGCGCAGCCAAGGCTGGCGGCGCTTTGCCTGGTACGTCTGGGATCAGGGGCCGGGACTGCCCGGCGACTGGAACGGTCGCCTTGCGCCGGCCTTCGAATTCGTCTTCCACTTCAACCGGAAGGACAGTGAGGCGCGTCGCCCCAACAAGATCGTGCCCTGCATCTACGCCGGGCGCGACACCCATCTGCGCGGCGACGGCACCAGTGCCGGCGGCATGCGCAACAAGGACGGCAGCAAGACAGCGTGGAACCACGTCGGCACCGTCACCCAGGACTTCCGCATTCCCGACTCGGTGATTCGCATCATGCGGCACAAGGGCAAGATCGGTCAGGACATCGATCACCCGGCCGTATTTCCGGTGGCGCTGCCCGAGTTCGTGCTGGAGTCCTACACCAACGAGGGCGAGATCGTGTTCGAGCCGTTCTGCGGTTCTGGCACCACCATCCTCGCCGCACAGCGCACCGGGCGAGTGACCCGGGCAACGGAGATCGCCCCCGAGTACGTCGATGTGGTGGTCAAGCGCTTCCAGCAGAACTTCCCCGACGTGCCGGTGACGCTGGTTGCCACCGGCCAGACCTTCGATGAGGTCGCCGCCGAACGATTGGGAGCACAGGCATGAACATCTCCTGGCTCGCTGACAAGATCGAGCAGTGGCCGACCGACCGGCTCGTTCCCTATGCACGCAACGCGCGCACCCATACCGATTCGCAAGTGGCGCAGATCGCGGCCTCGATTGCGGAGTTCGGTTTCACCAATCCCATCCTCGCGGGCAGCGACGGTGTGATCGTTGCCGGGCATGGTCGATTGGCCGCCGCTCAGAAGCTAGGCATCGAAATGGTGCCGGTGGTGGTGCTCGATCACCTGACTCCAACCCAGCGCCGGGCGCTGGTAATCGCGGACAACCGGATCGCCGAGAACGCGGGCTGGGACGAGGCGATGCTGCAAGTGGAATTGATAGCCCTGCAGGATGACGACTTCGATCTGAGCCTGACCGGCTTCGACGCCGACGCGCTGGCCGATCTGCTGGCTGGTGGTGAGACTACCAACGATGGGCAGACCGACGAGGATGCTGCGCCAGAGGTATCGGAGATCCCTGTGTCCCGACCGGGCGACGTCTGGGTCTGTGGCGAGCATCGAGTGCTCTGCGGCGATGCCACCAATGCCGATGCCTACACCACGGTGCTGGGCGACGAATCGGCTGGCATGGTTTTCACCGACCCGCCCTACAACGTGAACTACGCCAACAGCGCGAAGGACAAGATGCGCGGCAAGAACCGCGCGATTCTGAACGACAACCTCGGCGATGGCTTCTACGATTTTCTGCTGGCCGCGCTAACGCCAGCCTTGGCGCACTGCCGGGGCGGCATCTACGTCGCGATGTCCTCCAGCGAACTCGACACCCTGCAATCCGCCTTCCGGGCTGCCGGTGGCCACTGGTCGACGTTCGTCATCTGGGCCAAGAACACCTTCACCTTGGGGCGTGCCGACTACCAGCGCCAGTACGAGCCCATCCTCTACGGATGGCCAGAGGGTGGCGAGCGCCACTGGTGCGGTGACCGCGACCAGGGCGACGTCTGGCAGATCAAGAAGCCGCACAAGAACGATCTGCACCCAACCATGAAGCCGGTGGAACTGGTGGAACGGGCGATTCGCAATTCCAGTCGCCCGAGCGACGTGGTGCTCGACCCGTTTGGCGGATCCGGCAGCACGCTGATCGCCGCTGAGAAGTCGGGACGGCGGGCGCGGCTCATCGAGCTCGACCCGAAGTACGTGGATGTGATCGTGCGCCGTTGGCAGGACTATGCCGGGGCGCAGGCCACCCGCTTGGCGGATGGCGTGGCGTTCGATCAGGCGGCGAGTTCTTCTTCGACGATCTCGCAGTGAATCACAAATCCCGTCAGGTAAGTCAGGCCGCGCGGGATGCCGTACTCCTTGCTGGTCTGGCGGCCAATCGTCCAGCCCATCCAGCGGGTGACCGCCGCGTCGACCGCTTGCTTGATGGCGTGGCCCCTGAGCATCTCGTTCAGGACATCGTCCGCAAAGTGCCGCCCGTGGCGGCTGTCGAGGAAGGCCCTGACCGATTCGAGGGGCTGGCAAGTGGCATCCGAAATCGCGGTCATCGCGATTGGCCAGGCGGTTTTGGCATCGTCGTTCATGGTGCCCCAAAAGCCCCAGGCATCGTTTTGGGTGGCGGGGATTTTCTTGGTGGTGGTCATCGTTGTCTCCTTCGGGTTGATCGTTGCGACACCCTTATGAACGCGCTGTTCGATTGAAAAGCCAAGCGCTTTCTGCATCATTTTCAACCCTCGATGGCAATGCCGACGTAACGCCCGTAGGCGCTGCCCGAGGGGTCGACGTACAGGGTCTTGCGATTCTCGGCCTTGACTTCGACGACGTGCCGTGTGGTCTGGTCGGGGTACCCGCCTTTGCCGGCCAGCCAGTCGCGATCTTGCAGTAGCGTGCTGGAAAAAGCATCGTACTCGGCAGGGGTCAATTCGCGGGTTTCGCTGATGATCACCGGCTCTGGACGTTCGTCGTAGGGCGTGGCCGCCAGCACATCCTGCAGGTCGACGGGCTTGCGGGTGAAGCGGACACGGAGAGGGTTGGCGTGGTTGCTGATTTCTGTGGTCATGGCAGTTGCTCCTGGTTACGTTGATGACAGTCGTATGAACGCGCTGTTCAATCTGGAAGCCAAGCTATTTAGGAGATCGCTTCGGGGTGGCGTGGATATGCCGCCACCCCGTCACGAAATCAACCGACCCGGTAGATGCGCTCGCCGCCCTCGGGCTTTTCCGAGGTGATGGTGAGCCCGAGTTTCTTCTTGAATGCCCCGGCAAAGGTGCCGCGCACCGTGTGCGCCTGCCAGCCGGTGGTCGCGCAGATCTGGTTGATGGTGGCTCCCTCCGGGCGCTGCAGCATCTGGATCACGGCGGCCTGCTTGCTGTTCTCGCGGGTGCGGGGCTTGCCCTCGACGCCCACCTTGAGCAGTTGCTTGGCCGCGTCCTGTTTTTCTTGCGCCCAGTTGGCCTCTGCGGCCGACACGGCGGCCTCGACCTCGGGGTCGGGGTAGATGGTGGCCGGCGTCGGCCGGGCGCGCCCCAGGGCGTCGTAGCCCTCGGCGGCGACGAACCAGTCGGTGCTGTCGCGGGTGATCAGGGCCTTGTTGAACAGGCCCTCCAGCACCTTGGTGCGGGCACCGCCTTTGATGTTGTCGGGGAACCATTCGATCTTGCCGGCGGTGTGCTCGATGGCGTAGGCCAGGATCGCGTGCTGGGCAGGGGTCAGTTGGATGGTGGTCATTTGATGCTCCTTCGTGGTGGTTGATGGTCTGGTCATGAACGCGCTGTTCGCGAGTGAAGCCAAGCGACTTCTGCTTCTTTCTCAGTCCTGCTTCGCGGCCTGCCGCCCTGCCTCGTAAGCGGCCAGCAGAGCGCTCTTGACGGCCCAGACACTGACGTCGTGGAAGTCCAGCCGGTCGCTGTGGCGGGTTTCCAGGGTTTCGATGAACAGGTGATTCAGCGCGATCTGCTGCAGTTGCTGGTCGAGGTCTTTGGCGGTTTGCTTCGTCATGTTTTTCACCTTGTGGCGTCGTTGATGGTGATGTCATGAACGCGCTGTTCCAGAGAGAAGCCAAGCTGAATCTGAACTGGGCCGCACCAATGCTTGATGGAGATCATGGGACTGTCGATTCGCGCCTATGCCCGGCACCGAGGGGTGTCGGACACCGCTGTGCACAAGGCCATTCGTGCCGGGCGGATCACGCCGGAGGCCGATGGCAGCATCGATCCGAACAAGGCCGACCGGGACTGGGCGAAGAATTCCGACACGCCCAAGGAGGGCACCAAGCGCCGGGCTGAAACGGTCGCGGTCAAGGAACCTGCCGGCGAGCCGGTTGCTCCGGCATTGAATGCCGGTGGTACGTCGCTGCTACAGGCCCGCACCGTGAACGAGGTGGTCAAGGCGCAGACGAACAAGGTGCGACTGGCCAGACTCAAGGGCGAACTGGTCGACCGGCCTCAGGCCATCGCCCACGTTTTCAAGCTGGCACGTTCCGAGCGCGATGCGTGGCTCAACTGGCCAGCACGCATCTCGGGCCAGATGGCATCGAAGCTCGGCGTCGATGCTCACACACTGCACGTCGCGCTGGAGACCGCCGTGCGGGAACACTTGCAGGAATTGGGCGACGTTCGCCCTCGGGTGGATTGATGCTGGATGCAGATTACGAAGGCGGGTTCGACATCGAGCGCGCCTGGCGGGAGGGGCTGACGCCCGATCCCTTGCTCACGGTGTCCGAGTGGTCAGATCGCCACCGGATGCTGTCCAGCAAAGCATCCGCCGAGCCGGGCCGCTGGCGTACCAGCCGCACGCCGTACTTGAAGGCGATCATGGACTGCCTGTCGCCGATGTCGGCGGTCGAGCGGATCGTGTTCATGAAGGCGGCGCAGCTGGGCGCGACCGAGATGGGCAACAACTGGATCGGCTACGTGATCCATCACGCGCCCGGGCCGATGATGGCCGTGTCGCCCACGGTGGAAATGGCGAAGCGCAATTCCAAGCAGCGGATCGACCCGCTGATCGAGGAATCGCCGGTGCTGGCCGAACTGATCGCCCCGGCCCGGAGCCGCGATGCCGGCAACACGATTCTGGCGAAGGAGTTTCGCGGCGGCGTGCTGGTGATGACGGGCGCGAACAGCGCCGTCGGCCTGCGCTCGATGCCGGTGCGCTACCTGTTCCTGGACGAGGTCGATGGTTACCCGTCCGACGTCGATGGCGAGGGCGATGCGATCTCGCTTGCTGAGGCGCGCACCCGCACCTTCGCCCGGCGCAAGATTTTCATTGTCTCGACGCCGACCATCGCGGGTGCCAGCAGCATCGAGCGGGAGTACGAGGCCAGTGACCAGCGCCACTACTTCCTGCCGTGCCCGCATTGCTCGCACCGTCAGTGGCTGCGCTTCGAGCAGCTGCGCTGGGCGAAGGGGCAGCCGGAGACGGCGGCCTACGTGTGCGAGGCGTGCGACGAGCCCATCCCGGAGCAGCACAAGACCTGGATGCTGGAGCATGGCGAATGGCGTGCGCTGGTTCCCGAGAACGGAGCCAAGACGGCGGGCTTCCACCTCTCGTCGCTGTATAGCCCGGTGGGCTGGCGCAGTTGGCGGGAGATTGCTGCTGCCTGGGAGAGTGCAGTGAACAAGGAATCGGGATCGGCGGCAGCCATCAAGACTTTCAAGAACACAGAGCTGGGCGAGACCTGGGTCGAGGAAGGCGAAGCACCCGACTGGCAGCGACTCATCGAGCGGCGCGAGGATTATCTGCCGGGGCGCGTCCCTGTCGGCGGTCTGCTGCTGGTCGGCGGGGCCGACGTGCAGAAGGATCGCATCGAGGCCTCGATCTGGGCCTTCGGGCGGGGCAAAGAGTCCTGGCTCGTCGAACACCGCGTGCTGATGGGCGATACCGCCCGCGATGCGGTGTGGAAGCGCCTCGGCGAGCTGATCGCCGAAACGTGGTCGCACGAGTCTGGCGCGCAGTTGCCGCTCGCCCGGTTTGCGCTGGATACCGGCTTTGCCACGCAGGAGGCCTACACCTTCGTGCGGCTGGTACGCGATCCCCGCGTGATGGCGGTCAAGGGCGTGCCCAAGGGCGCGGCCCTGGTCGGTACGCCGACGGCGGTCGATCTTTCGCAGGGTGGCAAGAAGCTGCGGCGTGGCATCAAGGTGTTCTCGGTCGCGGTCGGCATCGCCAAGCTGGAGTTCTACAACAACCTGCGCAAGGCGGCAGATGTGCTGGAGGACGGCGTCACCCTGCGCTACCCCACCGGCTTTGTGCA
>JAUPLV010000121.1 GCA_030836725.1 Pseudomonadota bacterium
GACCTCGCTCGGCCAGTCCATCGCACGTGCGACCAACCGCAAGTTCGTGCGCATGGCGTTGGGCGGGGTGCGCGATGAATCCGAGATTCGCGGCCACCGTCGCACCTACATCGGTTCGATGCCGGGCAAGATCCTGCAAAGCCTGACCAAGATCGGCGTGAAGAATCCGTTGTTCCTGCTCGACGAGGTCGACAAGATGGGACAGGATTTTCGCGGCGATCCGTCCTCGGCGTTGCTGGAGGTGCTCGACCCCGAGCAGAACCACACCTTCCAGGATCATTACATCGAGGTCGAATACGATCTGTCCGATGTGATGTTCGTCGCCACCGCCAATTCGCTCAATCTTCCCGCGCCCTTGCTGGACCGGATGGAGGTGATTCGCCTGTCGGGTTACACCGAGGACGAGAAAATCAATATTGCCGAGCGCTACCTGGTGCAAAAGCAGCTCAAGGTCAACGGCATCAAGGAAGGCGAACTGTCGATTGCCGAGTCGGCCATCCGCGACATCGTGCGTTACTACACGCGCGAAGCCGGCGTGCGCAGCCTCGAGCGGGAGATTTCAAAGATATGCCGCAAAGCCGTCAAGGCGCTGCTGCTGAAAAAGCAATCCGCCAAATTGACGGTCACGTCGCGCAATCTGGAAAAATACCTGGGCGTGCGGCGCTTCAGTTTCGGCATTGCCGAGCAGAACAACCAGGTTGGGCAGGTGACGGGCTTGGCTTGGACGGAAGTGGGCGGCGAGTTGCTCACCATCGAAGCGGTTTCGCTGCCGGGGCGCGGCAAGATGACCACCACTGGCAAGCTCGGCGAGGTGATGCAGGAATCCATCCAGGCCGCGCTTTCCGTGGTGCGTTCGCGCGCGCGCAAGCTGGGGATACAGGAAGATTTCTACCAGAAGCGCGACATCCACATCCATCTTCCGGAAGGCGCGACGCCGAAGGATGGCCCGTCGGCGGGCGTTGCAATCAGCACCGCGATGGTGTCGATCCTCACCGGCATTCCGGTGCGCGCGGATGTCGCAATGACGGGAGAGATCACCCTTCGCGGCGAAGTTCTGCCGATTGGCGGATTGAAGGAAAAGCTGCTGGCAGCGCATCGTGGCGGCATCAAGACGGTGCTCATTCCGCAGGAAAACGTCAAGGACCTGACCGAAATTCCGGACAACATCAAGAACAAACTCGATATCCACCCGGTCAAGTGGATTGACCAGGTTCTTGAGTTGGCGCTGGAGCGCGCCCCCGAGCCCTTGCAGGAAGTCCCGGAAGCCGAAGCGCCGGCAATTGCCGTCGCGGAAGAGGCCGCTGTCACCGCCGCTACGCTCAAGCATTGAGTGTTTCCAGCCGTCGGCCAAAAAGCCACGCCTTTGGCGTGGCTTTTTGCTGGCGCGTCCGGAAACCGCTTGACACAAGGTTTTTCGGGTTGCTATAAAAGCGCTCGCAGGGCTTTCCTGTGCCATTTGAGCGAAGGGGACAACACGTGAACAAATCCGAATTGATCGATGCCATTGCCGACTCGGCCGACATCTCAAAGGCCGCTGCCGGTCGGGCGCTTGATGCGACCGTTGAGGCAGTCAAAAAGGCGTTGAAAAAAGGCGACATGGTGACGCTGGTGGGCTTTGGCAGCTTCTATGTCGGCAAGCGCGCCGCTCGCACGGGGCGCAATCCCCGTACCGGTGCAGCCATCAAGATCAAGGCCGCCAAGGTGCCGAAGTTCCGTGCGGGCAAAGGTCTCAAGGACGCAATTAATTAATAAAAAACGCGATTGGCATTTGGCAAGCTCAGGAAATATGTTGTAGAATCTTGGTCTTCGTCGGGTGCTTAGCTCAGCTGGTAGAGCGTCGCCTTTACACGGCGAATGTCGGGGGTTCGAGCCCCTCAGCACCCACCAGCAGGGTAAAAAGTTTCGGCTGTCTGGATTCAGGCAGCGCAGTTTTTGTAGTATCAGGGAGTGGTAGTTCAGTTGGTTAGAATACCGGCCTGTCACGCCGGGGGTCGCGGGTTCGAGTCCCGTCCACTCCGCCAACACCAAAAAAGGCGAACGCGAGTTCGCCTTTTTTCATTTCTGCATCTTGTCTGGCCGTATTTATTCGGGCCCGGGTTTAATCGGATAAGGATTTAATCGGGGTCGGGCGAGACGTGAGGCGTAAATTGCGCGAAAATTCGCGCTGATGTTTTTTCTGGAGTAGAAAACCGTGCTCGAAGCAATCCGCAAACATGCAAAGGGCTGGCTGGCCAAGATCATTCTGGGATTGATCGCTGTCACCTTTGCCCTGTTTGGTATCGATTCCTACATGTCGGGTGATCGAAGCGGGGGGGTGGTCGCCGAAGTTGGCGAACAGAACATCTCGCGCGATGAACTGATACGTGAGACCCAGGCGCAATCCGACCGCATGCGTGAATCGCTCGGTCCCGCATTCGATCCTGCCGTCGCCGAGTCAGCTGACTTTCGCAAAAAGGTTCTCGATAGCCTGATCGAGCGCAAGGCCTTTTTGCAGGATGCTCAAAAACGCAAGTTCCTGGCGCCCGATGCGTACGTCGCCGCGGTACTGTCGCAGATTCCGGCTTTTCAGCAGGACGGCGCTTTTTCGCAGCAGCGTTACGAAGCGGTGCTGCGCCAGAATGGGCGCACTCCCGCATCGTTTGAAAACGAGGTACGTCAGGACTTCATGCTGAAGGCCATAACCAGTCCGGTGGCGCTCGCGGCTTTTCCGTCCAGCACCTCGTTGACGCAGATTGCGCGCCTAGTGGCGCAGCAACGCGAAATCGCCTGGGTTGATCTGCCTGCTTCCACGGTCGAGGCGCAGATCAAGGTCACGCCTGCCGACATCGAAAGCAAATACGCGGCCGATAAGGCGGCATTTACCGAACCCGAACAGATACGCGCCGAATATCTGGTTCTCGATATGGCGGCCGTGGCAGCCGGCATCGCAGTGAGTGAGCAGGAAATCGCAAGTTACTACCGCTCCAATGACGCTCAATTCGGACAGCCCGAACAGCGCAGTGCAAGCCACATCCTGATTGCAGTCGACAAGAACGCGGACGCAGCTACGCGTGCCCAGGCCAAGGCGAAAGCGAGCGAACTGGCTCAAACCCTGCAAAAAACGCCCGCCCGTTTCGCCGAACTGGCGCGCAGCCAGTCGCAGGATCCCGGTTCCGCCGCCCAGGATGGCAGCCTCGGCAGCTTTGGTCGCGGCATGATGGTCAAGCCGTTCGAAGAGGCTGTGTTCAGCATGAAACTGAACGAGATCCGTGGCCCGGTGGAAAGCGATTTTGGTTATCACATCATCCGCCTGGATGGCATTCAGGCCGCACAGATTGCGCCGCTGGAAGAGGTGCGGGCACAGGTTGTGGGCGAGTTGCGCAAGCAGCAGGCCCAGAAGCAGTTTGCCGATCTCGCGGACAGCTTCAGCAATCTGGTGTATGAAAACGCCGACTCCCTGCAGCCCGCGGCGGCGGCCGCCAAGCTGAGCGTGCAGCAAAGCGGCTGGATGGCCGCCAAAACGGCGCCGTCCCCGTTCAGCCATGCAGCCTTGTCGGCCGCGCTGTTCGGCCCGGAGTCGGTCAAAAGCAGGCAAAACACCGAGGCTTTCGAAGTGAAGCCAGGCACCCTGGTGGCGGCGCGTGTGATCGAACATCGCCCTGCCCGAGTGCGCCCGCTGGCCGAGGTGTCGGCGGCGATCGAAGCAAGGCTGCGCGCCGAGCAAGGCGCGCGCCTGCTGGCGGAAAAGGGCGAGGCCACACTGAAGGCCCTGTCCAGGGGTGAGGAGGCGGGATTGAAGTGGTCGGAGTTCAAGGTGGTCGGTCGCCAGCCCTCTGCCGACCTGGATGCGGTCGGTGCGAAAGCCGTCTTCCGGGTGAACACCGGCAAACTGCCTGCCTACACTGGTTTTGCGCGCCCCGATGGCGTCTACCGTATCGTCCGGGTGAGCCGCGTGCTGGAGGAGACCGCGGTCGATCCCAGGCTGCTGGCGTCAATCGAGGCGGGCTTGATACAGGCGCAGCAGGGCGCGGATATGCAGGCAATGACTTCGTTGGTCAAATCAGGCCATAAGGTGAAGATCAAGCCGAATGCGATCGAGGGCAGGTAATCCTTAACGGAACGCCCCATGAAAAACGCGCCGTCAGGCGCGTTTTTCATGGGGCGCGTATCAGGTCATTCGGATTCGGCGCCGGCGGTCGAGTTGAAGCCGGCATCGACATAGGTGATTTCGCCGGTTATTCCGGAAGCCAGGTCGGAGAGCATGAAGGCGGCGACATTGCCGACCTCGTCGATGGTGACGTTGCGGCGCAACGGCGCATTCTTGGCGACGACGTCGAGCTTCTCGCCGAAATTGGCGATGCCGCTGGCGGCCAGCGTCTTGATCGGCCCGGCCGACACCGCGTTGACCCGGATGCCTTTGGGACCGAGACTTTGCGCCATGTAATAGACGCTGGATTCGAGGCTGGCCTTGGCCAGCCCCATGACGTTGTAATTGGGGACGGAGCGGATGGCGCCCAGATACGACATGGTCAGCAGCGCGGCCTGGCGGCCTTCCATCATCGGCAGCGCGGCTTTGGCCAGCGCGGCGAAGCTGTATGAACTGATGTCGTGCGCGATGCGGAAATTATCGCGGGTCACCGAGGCCAGATAGTCGCCGGACAGGGCTTCCTTGGGCGCGAATGCAATCGAGTGCACCAGGCCATCGAGGCCGTCCCAGCGTTTGGCAAGATCGGCAAACAGGGCGTCGATCTGCTCGTCGCTGCCCACATCGCAGGGGAACACCAGGCTGGAGTCGAATTCCTTGGCAAATTCGCTGACACGATCCTTGATGCGCTCGTTCTGGTAGGTGAAAGCCAGTTCGGCGCCTTCGCGCCGGCATGCGGCGGCGATGCCATAGGCGATGGAGCGGTTGGAAATCACGCCGGTGATCAGCAAGCGTTTTCCTGCAAGAAATCCCATGATGGTCTCGAATGGTTGAGAATGCGCAGATTATAACGGCTGACGATGCCGCTGCGCTTGGGTACACTTGCGGCATGACGCGTATCGGGATGATTTTATCGAAAACCGGTCTTCTGGGTTTGGGCTTGGGCCTGCTGGCGAGCTGTTCCGATAGTTGGAACACCCCTTATCCCGGCAGCCATGACAGTGCCAATGTGCTTTACAGCGCATTTTCGGAGCGACCCAAGCATCTCGATCCGGCGCGTTCATACAGTTCGAACGAAGTCGAGTTCACCGGCCAGATTTACGAGCCGCCTCTGCAATACCACTTCCTCAAGCGCCCCTATACCCTGATTCCGCTGACCGCCGAGGCGGTGCCCATGCCGCGGTATTTCGATGCGGCCGGACAGGAATTGCCGGCCGACGCGCCTTCCGCCGACATTGCCGAAAGCGTGTATGAAATCAGGATCCGCCCCGGCATCCAGTATCAGCCGCACCCGGCATTCGCGCGGGATGCAGCGGGGCGCTATCGCTACCATGCGCTCGCGGCTTCCGAGGTCGCCGGAAAAGCCCGGATTCTCGATTTCAGGCACAGCGGCACGCGCGAACTGGTGGCTGCGGATTATGTGTATCAGATCAAGCGCCTGGCCAATCCCCGGCTCGGCTCGCCGATTTTCGGCCTGATGAGCGAACACATCGTCGGCCTCAAGGCTCTGGGCGAGGCCATGCAGAAAGCCGCGCAGGCGGATCCCGCTGCGAAACCGAATCTCGCCGATTTCGCGCTCGAAGGCGCCGAGGTGGTCGATCGCTACACCTATCGCATCCGTATCCGGGGCAAGTACCCGCAGTTCATCTACTGGCTGGCGATGCCGTTCTTCGCGCCGGTGCCGTGGGAGGCCGAAGTCTTTTACGCGCAGCCCGGCATGGCCGACAGGAATCTCACGCTCGACTGGCAACCTATTGGTACCGGACCGTATTACCTGGCGGAGAACGATCCCAACCGCCGCATGGTGCTGAAGAGGAACCCGCACTTCCATGGCGAAACCTATCCGATGGAGGGCAGTGAAGAGGACTGCCAGGCCGGGCTGCTGGACGATGCCGGCAAGCCGCTGCCTTTTCTGAACGAGGCCGTGTTCAGCCTGGAGAAGGAAACCATTCCCTACTGGAGCAAGTTCCTGCAGGGTTACTACGACAGCTCCGGCATCAGTTCCGACAGTTTCGATCAGGCCGTGCAGTTTTCGTCCGGAGGCGATCCGCAGCTCACCGACAGCATGCGCGACCAGGACATTCATCTCATCACCGCGGTGGCGGCTTCGCTCTGGTATGTCGGCTTCAACATGCTCGACCCGGTGGTGGGCGGGCTGGGCGAGGATCGTCAAAAGCTGCGGCAGGCGCTTTCCATCGCTTTCGATTACGACGAGTTCATTTCCATTTTCCTTAATGGACGCGGCATCCCCGCGCAGGGGCCGATTCCCCCCGGATTGTTCGGCTACGTCGAGGGCGAGGCGGGATTGAATCCCTATATCTACGAAGCGCGCGGCGGCCGGATCCAGCGCCGTCCCATCGAGGCGGCCAGGAAGCTGCTGGCCGAGGTGGGCTACCCG